>CAZZIX010000492.1:0-1502 GCA_964654345.1 uncultured Methylomarinum sp. | reverse complement strand
AATATAATGAATGAAATAGTAAAATCAAAAACAAACGTAATGGAAGTAACAAAAGCAATTGGAAAAGAATTTTGGCATTATTCTTTTTATGTTGCTGAAAGAAGCAAAAAAATTAAGATATTAGTGGACGCGTTGAGATTGGCTTCCTCTGATGATGAAATAAAGTCATGGGAATTACTTATTCCGGACAATTGTGAGGAATATGGGTTTTCTGAAGGAAAATATAATCTTAGTGTTTTGTTACACTTTTTAGCTGACATGTTAGAGCAATGATTAAACCTTACTTTAGTTCCAAAGACAAAAATTTCTATCTTTTAAAAGGAGACAATACTATTCTTCTGCCCCAATTCGAACATAAGTTTGACATGGTATTTGCCGATCCTCCTTATTTTTTGTCCAATGGTGGTCTGACCATTAAAAGTGGCAAAATAGTGAGTGTCAATAAGGGCGAGTGGGACAAATCAAAAGGCTTTGAGTTTGTACATACATTTAATAAAAAATGGCTTACTCTCATTCGCGATAAAATGAAAGAGGATGCAACAATATGGATTAGCGGTACAATGCACAATATTTTTAACATCGGACAGGTCTTAACAGAATTAGATTTCAAGATTCTGAATGTGATCACCTGGGAAAAGACAAATCCACCTCCTAACTTCTCATGCCGTTATTTTACTCATTCTACAGAGCAGGTTATCTGGGCAAGGAAAAACCCTAAAGTGCCTCATTACTTTAATTATGAATTAATGAAAGAATTAAACGGGGGAAAACAAATGAAAGATGTCTGGCGTCTCCCGGCCATTGCCAGATGGGAAAAGTCTTGCGGGAAACATCCGACCCAAAAACCTTTGTCTCTCTTGTCAAGACTAATCCTCGCTTCTACCAAACGGGATGCCTGGATATTGGATCCTTTCACAGGAAGCAGCACAACTGGTATTGCAGCTAATTTGCTTAGCCGTAGGTTTTTAGGTATTGATTTGGAAGCGGAATATCTGGAAATGAGTAAAAGTCGTAAGCTGGAGATTGAAAATCCGGAAATAACCCGCCTGTATAAATCGAAGATTCGCGGGTTTCAAAGTCCCCGGCAACTTGGCCTCTTTATAGCAAATGAGCAGCAACCGGAATACAAAAACGATCTCTTATTTTAAATGTTAAATCTTTTGCAACAATGTTACTCTCCACCATAAAAAACTACGATATTATCCTTGCTTCCGGCTCGCCGCGGCGGCAACAGCTGCTGGCTGAGATGGATATTCCTTTTCGGGTGGAAACCAGGCCGGTGAAAGAAACTTTTCCACAGGAACTTTCTCCTGAAAAAGCGGCGGCTTATCTGTGCCGTCTGAAAAGTATGGCCTTTGCGGATAAAGATTTGAAAAAGAACACGTTGCTCATAACGGCAGATACCATAGTTGCACTGGATAAGCAGATATTGGGAAAACCTGCAGATGAAAAAGAAGCTGCTGCAATGCTCCGGCAGCTTTCCGGACGAAAACATGAAGTGA
>CAZZIX010000491.1:0-1505 GCA_964654345.1 uncultured Methylomarinum sp. | reverse complement strand
GGTGGAGTGATTTAATTATATTCATATTTTTCAAAATATTAGAGTGTGAGTAAGTTGATGAAACCCAACTTAACTTTTTAACTAAAAATTTACTTATTTTCAGCATGTTGTTTTTTAACAATCGCATTATTAATCCTATCAATAAGTATTTTAAAAAATGGAAGCATAACTATATTGAGGGTTTTTAATGCTCTATGATTAGTAAATATAGTTCATTTTTTGAAAAAAATAAGGCATCATTTACCTATTAATCGTTCCAAAAGTAGAAGACTTCTTGGCGCAGAAAATTTATCTGCAGATCACTATAATATTTTTAAGTCTATTAGGACTAGCGGGAGCATTTGAACAGAAGCATACGGTTTAGCGAGCTGCGTACATTTACGCATAAATACACTCTAAGGAACGACGATTTAATAATATCCGATTCTTGACTTGTTTTTTTGTCCGTCTTCTGCGTTGGAGAAACAGTTGTGTAGCCAGCTATACGCCTGTTTCTACGCCTTGAATACGAACAAAAACTTTGCGTCAAGAATCGGATATTATTAAATCATCGTTCCTAAGGTTTATTAAAAATTAAGGGGCTGTGTAGAGGTGTTAGCTACTACTCGTCAAATGCTTTATCGTTATGTTTCTCCAGATGGAGCGCTAGGAAAAAGTGAAAAAGGCCTAACGGGGTTTATGTTCCGAATTCTGCGTCGACCCCTCATCCAATTTCTCTTCGCAAGTCTTTTAAGTCCGATTTCCCTGATCACCTTACTCAGTTGATTGACATAATGACAAAGAGGTGAGGTCGTGCCTCTTAGTTGGTGCGGGTGTTTCAGTATCAGGTGATTTTTAAACAAGTTTCTTAAATCGTTACACACTTGATTGAAAACTATTGATTTGTTTATAGACTTAAAAATTAATGATTCAATTTGAGATAAATGTAGTTAAAAGATTAAGTACATTTTCCATTCCTTTTTTTAGATGAATTTCTATTTCGGATAGGGTTATTTCACCTTCAGATTTCCCAGCCGCCCAGTTTACAACAACAGCAATCGCGGCATAATTAATACCCATTTCTTTTGCTAATGCAGCTTCTGGCATTCCCGTCATCCCAACTAAATCGCAGCCATCTTGTTCCATCCGTTTGATTTCTGCGGCTGACTCAAGTCTTGGGCCTTGTGTACAACCATAGGTAGCAGAAGTGCTTATTGATAGTTTCAGTTGTGTTGCTGTTTGAATTAAATTATCACGTAATATTTGGTTATAGGGAAAAGTAAAATCAATATGGGTGACTGGATCAAGTTCATCTGAAAAAAAGGTATGCTCTCGTCCATAGCTATAATCAATAATCTGATCTGGAATTACAATATGTGCTGGTTTCATCTGAGGGGTTATGCCGCCCACCGCTGCTACAGCAATAATGTCTGTTACACCCAGTTTTTTTAATCCCCAAATATTTGCCCGATAATTTATTTTGTGTGGTGGGATAGTGTGAGGGTTTCCGTGACGAGCCAGGAAAA
>CAZZIX010000490.1:0-1509 GCA_964654345.1 uncultured Methylomarinum sp. | reverse complement strand
CCGTTTAACTCGTATGATTGCAAAATCAAAGAAACGATCCATTTGGTTATTAATTTTGTAGTTTAATAATTCAAATGGAAGAAGGTAAGATAGGGCCGTTTAATAGGTACGTTTTGTGCGATACCGTCTCGGAGAGTTTCCTTCTTGCCTTCTATTTTCTTACAAGTTTGGACTAAGTATTTAAGGATGTGAAAAAAACACAATCCTGTATAAAAAAACGAGTAGAAACTGTGAAGAAAATTCCATTGAGCCAAATCAAAAAAAAATGGAAGTTTTAAGACAAAATGTAGGTATTGACATTGGAAAAGATTCCTTTGTAGCCACGCTGACAGTTTTACTAAAAGGCCAGGAAGTTAAACACCTTGCCACAAAAACCTTTCAAAACAATCCGAAAGGAATTAAAGATTTTTACCTGTGGGTAAAAAAGAACAAACCCGATGTTTCTCAGGCAAACTTCACCATGGAGGCCACCGGTGTGTATTATGAGAACCTGGCTTATTATCTGTTTGGTAAAAAGGAAACCGTTCATGTGTTGTTGCCCAATAAAGCGAAGAAATTTGCAGGCAGCCTGAACATTAAATCCAAGACAGATAAAATAGACTCCAAGATATTGGGGCAAATGGGAGTTGAAAGAAAACTGATGAAGTGGGAACTAAGTTCGAAAGTTTATCGGGAAATGAGAACCTTAACCAGAGAAAGAAAACAGCTGGTAAAAGAGAGTACCCGGGTTAAGAACCAAATCCATGCAGAAGAACATTCAGCCGAACCGTTAAGATCGACCATAAGAAGAATGAAAAGTCATTTAAATTTTCTGGGAAAACAAATTAGCAAAACAGAACAGGAGCTTAGGAAATTAGTAAATACTGATGAAGTTCTTTCCCGGAAAATAGAGCAGGTCACAAGTGTTCCCGGGCTTAATTTCATTACTGTTGCTAGTATTGTTGCCGAAACACAGGGTTTTGCAAACATAACCAGCATTAAGCAATTAACAAGCTATGCCGGTTATGACATCAGAATCAAACAATCTGGAAAATGGAAAGGTAAACCGGCCATATCCAAAATAGGCAACAAGCATATAAGGGGAGTACTTTTTATGCCATCCCTCTCGGCAAAAGCCCATACAGAAACCTACGGGAGGTTTTATGAGCGACTGAATGAAAAGAAACAGAACGGGCTGATCACGGGAACAGCTGTTCAAAGAAAACTTTTGGGGCTGGTTTATACACTATGGAAAAACGAGACAACTTTCATTGATAGTTACCAGAACCAAAAAACAATAAACAGTGTATCAATTCAATAAAACAGAGAAGCAGACATCAGGTAATGCGGAAAACCAAAAGCTTTCTTTCTGCTTGTCAAAGCAAAAAAGTAGTGGGAAGTTTTTCATTCCCACTACACAAGATAGACTTCAGTTTAAAGCATCAACCAAAGCCTTCTTTCTGCTGAGTACAAAAGTAAAAAATGTTGAAAAATAATTGTAAATAAATTTGGATTTTAACACAGTATCTC
>CAZZIX010000489.1:0-1514 GCA_964654345.1 uncultured Methylomarinum sp. | reverse complement strand
CTATTGAAAAATTTACCGATTCGCCTGAAGCATTAATTTCCATGCTAAAGCAAGTGAATTTTTTATGAGAAAGCTGTGCCGTCAACGCCGCGTTAGACTTTTAAGTCTCGTATTCAGAAAGCAAGTGGTAAGATTTAGTATATTTTTTTAAACTGGAGGTTTGTATAAAATGAACGTGTTTATTGTGAAAATGGTTTTTAGCTGGGGAATTTTAGGTTCACTATTGTTGTTGCCTGTAATCAGTTCGGCTCAGAGTACTTACAATACAGAAACAGGTTATTTGGCTATTCCTGATGTAGAAGTAAATGGTAATACTTTTTATGATGATGTTGGTATTAGGCTAAATTTTACTACAGGTACTTTTGAACTAGTCTCTGGAGACGAAAGACCTGAAGCTGGTGCAAATCCAGGAGGTATATCAACTACACCTTTTGAATCAGACTCATTGGAGAATGTTCCTAAATTAGATTTCATGGGTTGTGAACGAACAGGGAATGAAAATAGTAGAGTGACATGCCATGTAAACTTTACCAGCTTAGGTGGTCTTGATAGGGAGGTTAAAATATGGTCCGGTGGCCCGACTGATTCAATAAATTCAGAATTATATGATTCTAATGGATTTGTCCATTATGCAATAAGTGGAACTTTTGGTAATGTAAAAACTGCTACCTTTGGGATAGCAAAAATATTACTTGTTGCTGGTGTTCCAACTTTAGCAAAATATCAGTTTAATAATATTTCGCCTGAAAGAAGTTTATCCCTTTTTAAGCCAAGGTTTACAATTTATGATGAGAGTTATAAATCGTCTTTTCACCCCTAAACTCTCAGCAATTAATTCTGAGTCAAAAATATAGTCAGCTGCTATATTGGCTTATGTAATGTTTTGATTTTTGTATTAATACTGGGTGAGTATAGATAAAAGTCTAACAATAACTTGCACGCGGACTGCCATAAGTGTCACGGATTTTGCGAAAAGAAAGAGCCGCAAAAACCGCGCCTCTTATGACATCCGGTGAAGTTGGCGTTATACAAAAGCAGAAATTCGTGATTGCAAAAGGCATACAATGTGTTAAATTATAGTAATGAAACACTTTGCTTGGAATTCTGAAAAGAATGCTCAATTAATAGAGGAACGAGGAATATCATTTGAACGGGTGGTTTACCATATCGAAAGAGATGAAATTCTTGATGTTATCAAACATCCTAATTCGTCTAAATACCCAAATCAACGGATGTTTATCCTAAATATAGGCAATTACGCTTATTTGGTTCCGTTTGTTGAAACTGAATCAGGGTTTTTCTTGAAAACTATCATTCCAAGCAGAAAAGCTACGAGAAAATATCTTGAGGTGAATGATGAATAATAAACTAAATAAAGAAGAAAACGCGATCCTAGAGTCTTATGAAAATGATGAATGGGTTTCTGTATCTAACCCAACTGATATTGAGAAATATAAAAGGGCAGCAAAAACTACTTTCAAGAAAGATAAGAGGGTAAATATTAGAATTTCAGG
>CAZZIX010000488.1:0-1524 GCA_964654345.1 uncultured Methylomarinum sp. | reverse complement strand
TCCATCCCGCCGGGCTGATTATCAGGATAAATGGCATCTCAACTCCGCGTTATGTGTATTTATCCCGAATAAAAATTTTGTGTATTAATTATAATAGAGGTGAAAATGAAAATAATAGGATTAAAAAAGGTGTTTTTCTTTTATTTAATCTGCTTTTTCTTCAACACTCCATTAGTAGCTGAAAGTAAATGGTCTGTTGTCGGTTTTGAGTTTCAGCCCGGGTTTGTATCAGATGATGATTGGAGTTCACTATTAATTGCTAATAGGATAGCTGGACTTCAACCGTATGTAGAAATTCCAAAGTACAATAGTCATACTAAAACTTTATCTATTCCTATTGTTCAACTTGACGGAGGTTTTGTTGCTGACAGTAGGCTAATATTTAATGATACTGAGTTTTTTGAAATTTTAAGTTATTCTGAGATCAGACAAGAATCTGCATTGTTTCTCAACCCTAATATTGCAAATTACGATTTTGAAGAAAAAAAATTATTTATTCCTTTTGTGAAAACTGATAACACGTTCATCGAAGGTGTCAATCTAACATTAAATAGTCAAGGCAAATTTGAAATAGTTAGTTACTTACCGTCTAACATGGGAATTAAAGTAACAGCTGATAAATACAATCAAATAACAAAGGATATGTCGCTAGAAGAAGTTAATAAGCTTATTGGGTTCAATGCGGAAAGTTTAGGTTCTAGCAATAAAGATGGGGCTTTTTTTTGGATGTATGTACATGAAGAATATGGTTATTTGGTGTCCATGATTTCAGTAGATGTTAAACTGGGAAGGCTTGTTGAAAAGGAATACGTCGATCATTCTAGTAAATTTACAGATAAATATTCAAATGTTATTTCTTTTCCAGGTGGTACGGATATTAATGTGGCATGCGTTTTTAATCATCTGTTGTGCTAAGGGAGTAAGGTTTTTTCTAGAGGATAAAAACCGAATTAAAAATAGAGAAAATAACAATTGCATTCAGCTGACCGTAAAAACGTCACATTTTTTGCGAAGCAAAAAGGTGCGCTCTTTTTTACGTTAAGTGATGATACAGTCGTTATATTTATCAGAACCAGAGGAGAATTGAATGAAAATATTTATAAAACTAGCGGGTGTCACATTTGTATTTTTATGCATTCAGGGTTGCGCAACAATGGCAGATTCTATAGCAGCAAAAGGAAGTGGCCAGTATCGAGTTTACGACAAATCATTTGATGAGGTTTGGGAAGCTGTTATTGGTGTTGTGAGAGATACGCAACTGAGTTTAGTCAATGAGAATAAGAAGACTGGACAGATTCTGGCTCAACAAGGTTTTTCAGCATTTAGTTATGGTGAAAATGTTGCAATATTTGTCGAACGCGTTAGGTCAGAGCTACGTACTCGGGTAGAGGTGGTGTCGAAAAAAGTAATGGCAACAAATATTTTTGCAAGGAACTGGGAAGCACATATATTTAGGAAATTAGATCTAAAATTAAAACAAGACATAACAAAAGCTTCCAGCGGACTACCATAAGCGTCATTTTT
>CAZZIX010000487.1:0-1525 GCA_964654345.1 uncultured Methylomarinum sp. | reverse complement strand
GCATGTGGTTACCACTTACGTGGAAGCATAGATCTACCCGAAGGTTTAAAAGCTATTTATTTACAAAATAGTTCCAATCAATTGCGTAAATCATTCAAGCAAACACTTAAATCTATTGATGGAAAGCTTGTGGAAACACAAAAAGAATCAGGTATTACCATTCAAATAGTAAAAGAACATTTGGAAAACCGTGTTCTTTCATTAAGTAATACAGGTAGAATTAATGAGGTTGAATTGGTTTATTCTTTGCATTTTATGATGCTGAATAAAAAAGGGAAGCCGCTAAAAGAAAAGCAGGAAATAATTATCCGTCGAGATTATTTTAATGATCAGGGTGATGTATTAGCTAAAAATAATGAGGACCAAACGATCAGAACTGAAATGTATGACCAAGCCGTTCAATCAATTATCCAGCGTGCAAGAGTTGCCCTAAAAAGTAAATAGAAAGCGACAAAATATAACATGCGTATAAAACTTGAACAATTAGCAGGCGCATTAAAAAGTAATTTAGCTGCACTTTATTTTATTACAGGTGATGAACCATTACAGCTGGGCGAGGCTGCAGATGCTATTCGGTTGGTGGTAAAAAAACAAGGATATACAACACGCGAGGTGTTGACTGTTGAAACGGGATTTGAATGGAATGAGTTAGGAATAGAAGCTGATTCATTTTCTATCTTTGCAGAAAAAAAACTGATTGACTTAAGAATGCCATCTGGAAAGCCTGGGGCTGAAGGTGCTAAGGCCTTAATTAAATATTGTCAGCGAGTGCCTGAAGATACGGTTCTTATTATTACATCTGCTAAATTAGAAAAATCTTCTTTAAATACAAAATGGTTTCAGGCTGTTGATCAGGCTGGGGTTGTGATTCAAGTCTGGCCACTCGATGGAGCCGATTTAATTCAATGGCTACAACGCAGAGCACAAAAAAGAGGATTGCAGATTGAACATGATGGAATAAAAGCACTGGCAGCTCGTGTTGAAGGGAATTTACTTGCTGCCTCTCAAGAAATAGAAAAACTATATATATTGCACGGCGACTCGCTAATCTCGAAACAAATTATAGAAGATGCGGTTGTAGATAATGCACGTTTTGATGTGTTTAAACTAACCGATTGTGTTTTATCAGGTCGTGTGACTCGTGCGGTTAAAATTCTAAATGGACTAAAATCGGAAGATGTAGCTGCACCGGTAGTAGTGTGGGCTTTAGCCAGAGAAGCAAGATTATTAATCCAAATACAAACGGACTTAAAGCAGGGGCAAAATAAACAACTTGTTTTTAAAAAGCATCGATTGTGGGATAAACGCCAACAATTAATTAGTTCAGCACTATCCAGAATGAAAATTAATAAATTGCAACAAGTACTCGTTTTAAGTGCAAAAGCAGATAGGCAAATAAAAGGGCGAGAAGTGGGAGATTGCTGGGAAACCTTGTTATCAGTTTGTGTGTTATTTCGGGTGGAAGTTAGTGGAGCAAGTTAAAACTTGGATTCAAGTTGATTAACGATAGAATTTTAAATCAAAT
>CAZZIX010000486.1:0-1528 GCA_964654345.1 uncultured Methylomarinum sp. | reverse complement strand
GGCAAACGCATCATTTTTAGGGATTATATCAACAGGAAGAAGGTTAAAAAATAAAGGAAAAAAAGACACGATAAAGGAGTTTTTGTAACGGAAAAAGTTGTATATTGTACTGAATTACAATATATTAAACGTTATAAAAATGATAAATAAATTAAGGTCTGTTTTTGGGCAAATAAAGGATCCCAGACGCGATGTAACGAAACTTCACAAATTAGATGACATCCTCCTTATCGGAATTATGGCAGTGATTTCTGGGGCACAAACCTGGAATGAAATAGAAGATTATGGTGCTGCAAAAGAAAAATTCTTGAGAGAATTTCTTGAGTTGCCCCATGGTATTCCTTCACACGATACTTTTAACAGAGTATTTTCAGCCATTGACAGTCAGCAATTTGAAGCTTGTTTTATAGAATGGGTAACTTCTCTGTCTAAAGTCACTAAGGGACAGGTGGTGGCTATAGACGGGAAAACGGTCAGAGGAGCAAAATCTCATGGTAAGAAATCTCCTATCCATATTGTCAGTGCCTGGGCTAACGAAAACAACATGGTGCTGGGGCAAGTAAAGACCAATGAGAAATCCAATGAAATTACTGCCATTCCCGAACTTTTAAAGATTCTTGATTTGGAAGATACCATCGTTACCATTGATGCTATGGGGTGTCAGGAAAATATAGCCAGTGCCATTGTGGATAAAAAGGCAAATTATATTTTAGCTGTAAAACAGAACCAAAAACAGCTATATCAAGACATTGAGGATGAGTTTAGATTTTCTTCCAGGTTTATTTCGACAAACACAACGGTAGATTTAGACCATGGGAGGATAGAAACCAGAGTATGCCGTATTAAAACAAATTTTGAATGCTTACAAAATACTGAACGCTGGAAAGGCCTGAAAACGATCATAAAGATTGAGAGTAAACGTGAGTTTAAAAACAGTGACAAAGCTACGGAAACAGCAGTCAGATATTATATCTCAGATATGAAAGCAACGGCAAAAGATTTTCAGAAGGCCATCCGCTCCCATTGGTCTATAGAAAACAAACTTCACTGGACATTGGATGTAGCTTTTGGTGAAGATGCCAGTAGAAAACGTAAAGGTAATGCAGCACAGAACTTTGCAACGTTGAATAAGATTGCTTTGAATCTGCTAAAAAACGAAAAAACACTGAAACTTGGGGTGAAAAGCAGAAGACTTAAAGCAGGTTGGGATAACAAGTATTTGTTGAAAGTACTAAATTTATGATGCGTTTGCCCTGAAAAAACCCCCAAATAACTTTGTTTTTCTGTTTTTTTTCTTTTTTCTTTGCAAAAGAATCAACAACGCCCGACCAACGCTGCTGATAGCATCAACCAAAACCAAATTGAAGTAAATTGAATAAAAATTCAATAAAGGGAGAAAAATACCCCCTTTGATTGAAACGGAATACTTATGCGAACAAATAAACACATAACAAAGAAAGGAGGTAACGCGGTAAAGATATGAAAAATAAATCTCAATACCATAAAAGAAATGAAAGTATCTTTTTTC
>CAZZIX010000485.1:0-1541 GCA_964654345.1 uncultured Methylomarinum sp. | reverse complement strand
ATAAGTAATAACCAAAAAATATTCTAACAAAATTCATGTAAAATTAATTTTATAGTCCAGTCCAATATTAGCCAAAATATGGTTTAAACTCTCCTTGAGAGCAGCAAAGGATTCATAATCAGAAAAGTTTAACCATTCGTATTTTATTTTTCGCCATAAAATTTCAATTTTGTTTAACTCAGGTGAATAGGCTGGAATATTCTGAACAAATAATTTTTGTTTCTCCCAGTTATCAATATTATCTAAAAATGCATTACTTGTATGGGTTGGAGCATTATCAATTAAAACCACTGTTTTTTTAGTCAATTTTTCAGCAAACTTATCGAAGCAGGCAATCACGACGTCAGAGTTAACACTACCTTCAAAAACATACGATTCAAAATGACACTCACGGTCAACAAACCCTAATACATTTAATCGACGACTCTTAGAGCTAGGGATTTCAATGGTTTTACCAATCTCTTGCCATGCGTAGGGGACGCAGGGTTCCAGTGTAAAACCAGACTCGTCAAAATAATAAAAATCTATTTCATTATTATCTGCCTGAATCATCAGGTCATTTATAACTTCAAGGGTCTCTGTAAATTCCTCATCATTTCTTTTCCCACGAAGTGATTTTCTCACTCGTTTCCATGATAATTTCGCTTGTTTGCAAAGTCCCTTTAAGGTTGATTTACTCAGTTTGATACCCCAACGGTTTTGAATTTCTGCCAGCACTTTATTTAATGAGCGAGGGGACGCCTTGATAAGGTCAATCACCTCCGCTTCTTTATCGGGGGATAAAATTTTTCGTCGCCCTCGACCCGGTTTGTCGAGTAACCCACATATCCCCTCTTTTTCCCAATTATTTAACCAAATAGAGGTCGTTTGCCTGCAGACTCCACAAAGGCTAGCAATACTTTGTAGTGACATTTGCTGATCACTTAAAAGCACCGCATTTGCTCTCGTTCTTGGCCATGGCAAGGGGTGTTCTCTGCTCATCCATTGCAGGGTAATAATTTCGGCTGTATTTAAAGGTGAAACAAATTTCATTATTTATCGGGTTGACTGAGAATACTATTTAGATTAACCGATATTATAACTTTTTATTTTGTTAGAATAATTATGCGCTGTTACTTAGTATCAATTATGGATAAAAATGTCGTTTGATTTAGAAGCTTTAAAACTAGCAGATACCTACGATTTTGAAGGTACTGTAAATGATGGCAACAGTACTTTTGCAGCAAAGTTATATCTTTCTCCCGAAAAAATAACTATCACAATTATGGGGGAAAGAAGTGATGAACGAAATTGTAGTTTCGGCTGGGAATATATAGAAACCCTATTATTCCATGATTTAAATAAAACCTTATTATTACATGAGCTTAGTTTTTGCAAAGGTGGAAGTAGAGCAATATCCCATCATCCCAAATATATTGGTTTTTTCGAAAGTGTTTTTGAAGTTAGTTATCTTGTTTTCTCGCCATCAGATTTGTATGAAGATGACTTAGTTAATTCTATCTGCCTGCATTCTAATAAAATAAGTGAATGGGTAGGGAATA
>CAZZIX010000484.1:0-1547 GCA_964654345.1 uncultured Methylomarinum sp. | reverse complement strand
TTGCCGAATCAGTTACTCTAGGTATTATAACTTGCTGATTACTCGGGTTATAGGTTGCCTGAAAAGCATCATTCTCTTCATCAACATGCAAAGAACTAAGATTTGACAAACCAAAACTCAAAGCACTAATTCCCTTCGCACTACGAGTAGAGGGTTTATTCATAGCTAAATTAGCTGAATATAATTGATCAAAAATACGCACTTTAGGAAGATTTAATTCACCTGTATTAAAATCAAAAGTAGCAGATTTTACTTTTGCTTCTTCTGATAATAAAGGGTGTAATCCAGTCCCTGTTACTTTGATTGAATATTGATCGTCACTCTTTGGAAAAACAGAAATAAATTGTTGAGTTGTTGTGTATTTTTTATCTTTAACTTTAGCTCTGCCATCTTCATCTTTACCATCAGGAGCTTGACCGGTTACATTACGGCCAGCTTCTTCTAAAACAACTGAACCACCACCACAATTTTCTGCATCACCTGAATCTCCTTTTAAAACGGATGAAACAGCAACCAGATAATTTCTTGCTCCATTCCCAACGGCTAAGTCTACTGTATTCGATGTATCAAAACAGGGATCAATAATACCTATGAGAGCATCGTCAAAAGTACCTACTCTATAATTTAAATACATGTGATTAGAACTACCATTAGTTCCAGAAATAATTTCGTTACCCACTTCATCTTGTGTCGAACCTGTTTCATCAACCCAGCGGTCAAAAACAAATCGTTCTTCTTCCATTCCCTGGGTTAATTTTGCACTATCAAATACATAAAGAACCCAGCTTTTTTTACCAAAACAACTACTTCCTTTCGGGCAGACTTCAAGTGAAATAATTTCATTACCTGAACTGGCTATTTTATACCAATCTTTATCACCAGAATGATGTAAGTGGCCTTTAATATTTCGTCCAGAATTTAACGGTGTTGCCTGAGCAGAACGATCATTAAATTCAACATCTACATTATCGTAAGGTTCATCAACAGGTGCTTGAAAAACAGTATCACCATTAGCATCAACGGGATTACCAATAATCTGTACATTTAACTTTGCAACAGCACTTTGTCCTGAATCAGCAACATAAGTATATGAAAATGTATCAGTTATCACATCACCTACTTTAAGATCAGTGACACTAGCTGCATTTTCATAAAGTGTATAGGTAAAACTCCCATCAGAATTTAACACTAAATAACCATATTCGCTGACGGGTGAGCTAGTTAATTCGGTAAAACTACCATTCTTATCATTAGTTGTAACATCACCTTCAACCGTAGAAATTTTGTTGGGTACAACGGTTACATGGTCGTCAAAGGCGTATAACCTTTCGTCTTGTGCATCTGAATCAGAAATTGGACTAGCATTTGTGCCAGAACCTGGTGTTGACCCCGGTTCACTAGGGAACCCCGCTGAAAAAACAGCTGAAGAACCAAATAAAAGTAAAGGGATAGACAAATATGTAAATTTTTTAAGCATGAGACGGTTTTCCTACCTATTCATTGAGATACTTTCAGCATAGTTCAAAATTTACACTGTTCAAGGAAGG
>CAZZIX010000483.1:0-1563 GCA_964654345.1 uncultured Methylomarinum sp. | reverse complement strand
GTTGCATCACCGTTGTCTTCAATTTCGTATTCAACCTCTTCAATAACGCCAGGATGGGCTTTTAAGGCGATTGCCTTCGCATCGTCTTCAGTAACTAACATTTTATTTTTAAATGCAAGGCTATTGACTGAACTCACTTCTGTTTCAGTTTCAATAATTTTTCCACTGTTAACATCACACATGAACTCCCATTCAAAACCATTCACATCTCTTAATTCAAACTCGTAAACTGGCTTACCATTGACATTTAGTTTTTCTAGCGTGATTAATTCACCTGTTTTTTGTTTTTGAATGGCAGTTATACATTTTTCAATACCTAAATCTACGGTTTGTATACCTGAATCAGCTGCTTGTATATTAGCTGTACACCCTGTTGCGAAAATAAGTGCACTTGTTAAAATCGTTTTATTCATTGTTTCTCTCTCAAAAATAGTTAAGCAATAAGATTCCTAAATTTTAGGAATTTTTCCTTTTTTTGCGAATTATAGCTTTTCCTAAATAATTAATCTATTTTTTTTAGCAAAAAGTCGGATTTTCTGCTGACTCTCTAATGCTAATTTTTTTCTTAACTGAGATTGGCAATTGAATACTGTTTTAGTCGCAATGGATAAAAAACCAGCAATTTCCTGAATAGAATAATCTTCAGCGAGTAGACAAAAAACATCAAATTCTCTAGCAGTTAACTGATCAAAAGGAATAAGTATTTTTTTTATTTGTCGTAATGCTAATATTTGGACTAATGATTCATCTAGATAATACCAATCTTGATTACTCGCTAAAATGCATTGCAGCAACATCTCTTTGTCATAAAAATCCGTTATTATTCCTGACGCGCCTTTCTTAATATAATACAGAGCTTGTTGAATATTATTTAAATGAATAATGAACCATTTTATTGATGTAACTTCTTGTTGATACAACTTAATTTGCTGAAGAATATTTTCTTCTCCTAACTTGGCATCAAAAAAAACCAAATCTAGCTTAATTTTTTTTGTTAGTAGTTCATCCAGCTTTGCGACTTTATGAATAGAATTACCCTGCAAGTTTTCTAGACGAGGTAAATTTTCAATTGATGAAGAAACAAATGATATCTGCATAATGTAAAATATTATGCATTAGAGTTAAGGCGTTAGCAAAAAAATGACTTAATTTATTTTCAATCTTTGCACATAAATTAAACAGATGAAAATTAGAGCAGTTACCGCAGCATACGGACGAATATCAGAAAGCACATCTTTTTGCTTGGAAAATTGTGGTATCTGCAATGCAAAATCAAGCTGTTCAGTCGTTTTTAGGCGATGATAAGACCAATCAACCTCTTTGCTTAATTCCTGCAAATAAGGCTCGTACAACCGCGTTAAATGCTGGTCACCTACCACTTTTGCACTGCCAAAGGGTGCGTTGCGCGCATTAAAACCCTCAACAGGAACGGATGAGGTGGGTGCCATACCGAAAGTTGAGCGGTGCGGTACATCCTCTTCTTTATAAAATCCTTGTTGTTTACCGTGATTGTCGTATTTTGGAATGGGGTGTTTTGTAAGCCACCTACACCCACCAGCATGC
>CAZZIX010000482.1:0-1570 GCA_964654345.1 uncultured Methylomarinum sp. | reverse complement strand
AGCCTGGCGAAATCCCAAAAAGCTGAAAGAAAATATTAAGCGGATTTTGAAATAAATTAATAGTGCATCCCTTCACCAAAGGGTTGGTCACTTTATCCATTTAGATCCTGATTCTTTCATAAATTATCGTATAAATCACTTAAAATATTCTTGTTATTATCCCAGTTGAGCTTTTCCCTAATGGCCATTTCCCCATTCCGGGAAAACACCTGATAAAGTGCTTTATCGGTGTACAACCTTAGTATCTTATCAGCAAAATCCTTTGCATCTCTGTCTTTAAAAACCAACCCCAGGTTATACTTACTCACAATATTCATTTGAGCTTCACAGTTACTTACTACCACAGGCCTGCCAAAAGCCAGTGACTGAAAGATTTTATTTGCATAGGTTGTGTTGTGATGAATATTCTGATGAATAGGGCAAATACCAACCTGACTTGCCAGGATATAAGAAGGAAACAGGGAAACATCTACCCACCTCGCAAAGTCCACATGATCTTCAACATTTAGGGTAACAACCAGACGTCTAAGAAAAGAATCATTATCACTGGAGCCCACGACTACAATTTTAATCTCCGGGATTAATTTCACAAGATATTTTAACGATTCTATAGCTGTTGCCAAGCCACGTCGAAAGCCAGTATCACCCAAATACAAAACCACAAAATGATGAGCATACTTTTCGATAATGTCTTTGTGTACCTTATAGTTAGTATAAAACTCCTTCCTCACCGTATTAGGGAGAACACTAAACTTGCTTTGGTTAACTTTGGTTTCTTTTAAATAATATTCTTTTGCTTCCTCGGTTACCACAATAACCTTCCGGACTTCTCTGATATATTTATATTCAAACTTTTTCCAAACTGATGGATATATGAGCAGCTTCCCTAATAGCGAATTAACAAACCCATAATACCTCATAATTTCCGGCCTGTTTTCATGGAGATCAAGTACCGTAGGGATATTTAACTTTCTTGTAACCCAAAATACGCTACGGGCTATCCGCATATCATGTATGTGTACTGCCTGAATTTTGTTGTCGTGAATAAACCTGTAGATACGCATTTTTAAAAGTAAATGATAAACAGGAAATGTATAGGCTAATGCCGACAATCGATATAAGATACGGGGCAAACGCTGCCTTTTCACATTGATACCATTCACCTTTTCTGTAACGGCTTTCAGATGTGTATAGTCAAGACAAAACAAGAAGACTTCATTTCCACTTGATATCAGGGAAAGTGCTTCGTTTTCCACCCTTGGATCAGGAGGAAACGATTCGTCCAATATCATACCAATTCGCATAAATTCAATTTGTTAAACCTCCCTATAGAGACGTGCCTGTGAATGTTGTATCATTTGTAATATTTTTCAAAATAACAACATTTTTGCTTATGCTCCAAACTGTCAGAATTCAAACGTTTGGTCCGGGTTAAAAACCATTTCATTATGGCGTATAATCTTTTAACAAGATAAGAAGAAATAATCACTAATTTTAGCCGCTTAAAATAGCTTATGGGCGTCATACAAAAACAAAGCATTTCAGGAACTATCTATTCCTACCTAGGCGT
>CAZZIX010000481.1:0-1572 GCA_964654345.1 uncultured Methylomarinum sp. | reverse complement strand
CCAAAATCTGTAAGTTCGGTTTTTCTATAGGCATATTCTGCCGTTAAAGACCAATTTTCTGCATTATATTGTGCTGAAAATACAAGAGGTTTGAACCCTATTGAGCCACGAGAAAATTTAGCGGCATTACCCGGATGATAGTCTGCATTTAAATCAGCATAAGAAACACCTAATCGAACTAATCCACTTTGCCATTCATAGTTTAATCTAGTTACCCATGAGGTATGTCCGACCATCTTGCCCGGGTCATTTCCAACAATTCCATTTTTGAAACTTGGATCATCAGTCCGTGGATTAACAACACCTATTGTAAAATCAAAATCGCCATATTCTGACCGTTGTTCCCCATATAAATAACCTCCGTCAGCTGAATAACTTATATTTCTATTTCGATCAAAATAAATTGATTGCGGAAGCAAAACGCTTGGGCGGGTTGATGCAACATCACGGGTTTCATTATACAATCCTAATGGTGTTGGTATTCTTCCCGCTTTAACTCCCAAAGTTGTTGATTCAGAAGAAAAGAAATTGTAATTAACAACCCCGTAATCTATTCGTAAATCTTGGTTGTCGGTCTGCCCAGCATTTCTCCAAACGACTTGCAATGCTAACTGTAATTCCGGCAATACTCGCCATGACGTATTGAGACCCAGCTCACGAAAATCAACAGAAATATTGTCATCACTATGTCCAAATAAATTATTATCAGAAGTATGTAGAAAACCTTGTGATAAAAAACCATGAACCTGTATAGAGTCTGGTAATTTAAAAAAAGAGGACTTTTCTTCTGCATTTAAGTTTGATACCAGCAAGAAAAAACAGAAAAAAACACCTGTACAAAAAAGAAATAATGACCTTTCAACTTGAAAAATGAAACGAAACATTACTCGCTACTCCCTGATAGTACCTGTAAAACTTTGATTCCATCCGTAACATCACTTAACCTTAAATAACCTATAGCCCCTACTGTTGAACTCAGTTTTTCTATCATTTCCTCCTTAGTATCTAATTGAATGGGAGCCTGCCCAGAACCGCTATAAACTAGTCTATCCCATACTCTACGCATTTGATGAGGAAAAACATTCAATATTATTTTACAAAAGGATTCATGCATTGGATTGTCATCTTTTAATACAAAGACAGTGACTGCCGTATCGTCATCCCATTTATGTAAGCGCATTTTAAAAATAGCACCGAGCCCATTTATAGAAATTGTATCTTGAGAAACCTGTTGATTAACAAAAGGCACTAGCAAAGATTGAGATTCAATTATATTTTCATTTGCAAAGCAAACGTTCTGCAAAATCAAAAAATACAATAGAAGTATATTTTTAATTCTTGAGAACATAGGGGTGAAGAACTAAATTCATTATTATTCCTAAGCTTATATAAAGATTCTTATAGTTTAAATGAGGTAGTTTAAACTGAATATCACGGATATTACACTTAGTTCAGTTTAAATTGCATTTATTAGACCTAGTTCTCATTAACGTAGTGAAATCAATTAAATGTATATAGTTATGGATAATTTATTTTTTATAGAACTTTCTATAAAACAACCAAGACTTTCAA
>CAZZIX010000480.1:0-1604 GCA_964654345.1 uncultured Methylomarinum sp. | reverse complement strand
CACTATCTGCCCAATTTTTTATATTGCGTGTTACCCAACGTAATATATTATGAAATTACTCTTGTCTTATTTTTCTTTCTTACTATCAAATTGGTCATCAAGCCAGTCAAAAACAATTTCGGACATTAAGGTTCGGTTTTCTCCGATACAATGTGAAGAAGCCCCTTCATTTTCTGGAGTAATGACCAAGGTCTTGTTTTGTGTTCCCACATTGTCCATGAATTCTTTCTGCTGGCGTTCAGTTTCCTTATTGGAATATTCACCGGCACCAACAATGTCTAAAACTGGACAGGTGACCTTTGCTGGATCAAACTGAAAGTCTTTTGTGGCTTCAGTCTGTCCCTTTATATTATTTGGGTTGAGCCCCCACCGCCATGTCACGGCAGAAGTTACCGCTTTTTTGAAAAGTGGCCATTGGTCAATCTGCTCTTGTGTATCCTTGGAAAAGGGCATTTCTTTGAACATCCGATAATTGTCTACAACGGCACTGCTAACAATAAGAGCCTTTATTCGTTTTTCAATAGTTGCCGCACGTGGTACAAAGTAACCACCATTACTAATACCGTATACTGCAAGTTTTTCTGGGTCAACTTCAGGAAACTTTAGAATAACATCCAAAATCGCTTTCATTTGAGTTTCTGTATCTTTTCTAAAAAATAATCCTTTTGCTGGAAGCATCCCCTGTCCGGGAAGATCCACCGTTATAAAATTGTAGCCATGTTTGATTGCCTCCGGCTCAATGTAAAATATATTATCTTCGATAAAAGTTTCTCCACCACCAATCATCAAGAGGGTTTTTCGGGGTTTGCTATCTTTAATAGCAGGGCGAAAATAACCAGGAAGAACCGTATTTTCAAACGGGACTTCAAAATAGATCATTTTAGGTTCGAATAAGTCACAGGCCTTTTTCATACATATCCTAATGTTTTCTGAAATCTCATTAAACTTTGGGTTGTCAGGTAACATTGAAACAAGTGCCGTGCGGTAATAATTAGATGCTTTCAGGTAGTTTTCACGAGCTGTAATTTTATGTCCTTTCTCAAGGGCATCCTTAGCACGAGATTCTTTCCGTATTGCCATCTTTTCCCATTCCGTTTGCCAGCTCTCCGGGTTGCCATCTTCAATGTTCCCGGCAACGTAGAATGCTTCTCCAACCTCGGCGCCACCGTTTGGAATACTGCCCAGCAACCATTGGAAAGCAAAGTCCATCTCGTCATCGTGAAAATGGTATTGAGTGTATGCCCGATGTGCATCATAAGTTTCTTTTTGAGCCGTTTTTTTATCCTGTGCGGTCTCTTGGCTATAGGTATAGGAACATACAAAAAGTCCAATTGTTATAACTATAAGTAAAATTCTTGTTTTCATAGGTTTCATTTTAAATTGTTCTACATTATGTTGGGTAACGTGCAGGGCTATGGGACGTGCCGCACCGACCTGCCGTATCTTTCTATTTTACAAATATATTCATTTAAAGCTTTAATCTTCATATTTACAACTAATTGCGGCATGAACCATAGGTGTTGTTAGCAGAAGGTGTCTCGACGGCAAAGCGGATACTGTGCGAAAGGCGGTGGGACGTATTTTTGAGCCACATCCGTGATTTT
>CAZZIX010000479.1:0-1607 GCA_964654345.1 uncultured Methylomarinum sp. | reverse complement strand
GTTACCCGAAAACCTTTTTGCATTTCTTCAAACTTAGGTGGTTTTAAACGATGGGCTTTACAGTATCTTTTAATCCTGTCGATACCCGAACCGTATTTTTCAATTAATCCACACTCTTTAAAGATAAGTGCAATTAATTTATTTCTGGTTTTTGATGTGTAATTATTTGAAACAAGTTGTTCTACTGTTAAACCATCATAAAGTTCACCGGGATTATAGAATTCTATACGGTCGTCAAATATTTTAATGATGCTATCACTGCTGTCTCGATAATCTCTATGAATAATCATGTTTAAAACAATTTCACGGATAGCATCCAGTGGGTAATCGTAACGCTCTTCTCGTTGTGGATTGCCTGTAATAATGTATTCCACCATAAAATGCTTTCTAAGAAAGATCATTAATTCATCTATTTCTGTAAAGATGTCGGTGTTAAGGGAAATACTGTCGATAATGTCTATGGATGTTTTAAATCGCCCTGCTTGAATGCCACTTATAAGGCAAAAGTCTTTTACAAACAGTAAATAGCCGCCATAGGTAATTTTATCGTCTCTAATTAGTCCGTATTTTTGTAAAACTTGCATGGGTGGGTCAGTAAACTTTTTACCTAAGTTTATTTCTATCTTTTGGATAAATTGTTCTACTTTTTCAAGGCTAATGTCGTTAAAATTTTGCGTTGTATCAACATAATAGTCCCAACTGCTATTTTTGGTTTTTAAATATTCGTTGGCTATCTCTTCCATGCTCATCACATGGTTTGCATTGGCTTGGCGTATTAGGTATTTATGCTTATAGTTGATGGGTTTTATTGGGTATTCTTTTACCTCGATAATAACTATTTTTTTGTTATCAATTTCTTCTGCACTAATATTAGGAATAACAGAGGGGGATGTTGTTTGTTTAATTTGGTTAAGCCAATTTTGTAGAGTTTCTTTTTGTAGATTAACGCCTGTTATTTCGCCATTATCATCAACGCCTATCAATACTTTTCCCCCTTTTGCATTGGCAAAAGCAACAACAGTTTCAATCACTTCTTTTTGAAATGAGGTTTTGAACTCAGTTTTCTCTGATTCGCCAGAACGAATAAGCTTTAGAATATTGCTCATAGCTTATTAAGGTTTTGTAGAAAGTTTACGGTGGGAAGGGCATTATTTGGCATAATAACCTCCTGTCTTCTTACTTCCTCGGTATTCTATTTTTTCTTCATCTCGTAATTGCTTTATCCATCTTTCTATTGTTTTGGCGGGGGTTTTAAGTTGTTTTTGTATGTGAGACACTCGCTTGGATGGGTTCTGTTTTATATAGTCATATAAAAAGTTTATTCCCTCACTTACTGCGTTATCAATTTTTTGTTTGTAGAGTGTTACTTGAAAACCGTGTTGGAATTCTTCAAAGATAGGGGCAATAATGCCATGTTGTTGACACTCTCTTTTTATCCGAGCAATGCCGGAGCCATATTTTTCTATGCTACCGACTTCTTTAAACATTTTGGCGATAGCGGTATTTCTACATCGTGATGGATAGTTTCCACTCTGTAGCTTTTCTATGGTTAAGTCATTGTATAGTTTGCCAGGATTAAAAAACGTGATGTGATCGTCAAAAATTTT
>CAZZIX010000478.1:0-1617 GCA_964654345.1 uncultured Methylomarinum sp. | reverse complement strand
CTATTTAATAGAAAGGGACTTACTTTCAATATAGATAATTTATTAGTCAAAAAGTATAGGTAGATACTTGTAATACTGTTTAATTGTATTAGGCTAAGAACTATACATTATTAAAAATATTGATTTAAAAGTTAGTCAATGAAATGAAAAATAATATAACACCTACCAATAAAGAAATATCCATGAGAGATGGAGACCTCATTGTTTCTAAAACGGATGCTAAAGGACGTTTAACTTATTGCAATCAAATATTTATTGAGTTTTCTGGCTATTCAGAACAGGAATTATTAGGACAACAACATAACATAGTTCGTCATCCAGACATGCCTCGCTCAGTCTTTAATTTACTTTGGCAAACAATTAAATCAGGTGATGAATTTTTTGGTTATGTAAAAAACATATCTAAGGATGGTTCTTATTATTGGGTATTTGCTAACATCACACCTAGCTATAGCACGGGCGCGGGCGCGGGCGCGGGCGCGGGCGAAATTCTCGGATACTTTTCTGTTAGACGCAAGCCCGAACCAGAAAAAATTAAAATAATTGAATCTGTATACAAAAATATGTTAACTGCCGAGCAACAAACAGGAGCTCGTGACGCTATTACAGCAGGTACTAAAATTTTAACTGACATGATTGAACCTACAGGAAAAGATTATCGTGAATTCATTCTTTCGATTTAATAGCAATAATACTGTTTGGCTATTGTTTACAGCACTTGTTGGTTCAACTATTTATTCAATGATTCAAACAGGAGGCGATTTATATCTATTAATCCCACCTGCTTTTGCTTTGCTGTTTTTATTCTTTTATTTTAAACAAACAAAAATAGAAATTAAAATCATTGGCTCTCTGTATCATTTATCCTCTCAAATTAAAAAAGGTAAGCTTGAATATCGTATAACCGACATTCCCAAAGAGGCTGAATTATATGATATTGCCTGGAATTTTAATGACGCACTAGATCAAATGGAAACCTATATGCGCGAAGTAGGCACTTGTTTTCAATCCGCTAAAAACAAACAGTTTTATCGAAAAACTGAGCCTAAAGGAATTAATGGCTTGTTTGCCGAAGGTCTGACTAAAATAGATCATTCATTAGATATGATGAAGGAAAATCATTTTAATAGCGTTCAAGATGAATTGTTTTCTCAATTAGGAAAAATGAAAACCGAAAATCTGCTTTCCAGTTTACATCGTACCGAGGATGATTTAAACACCATTACCGAACAAATGACTCAGGTTGAAAATATTTCTAGTCAAGCATCTAATATTGCCGTAGAAAGCAAAGCTTCCTTAGGTACTGTCATTGAAAAATTAACTCAGATTATTGATAAAATTGATGTAATGAAAGTCTCATCAGCTGAACTCAATGCGAGTAGCAAAGAAATTACTGACGTGACGTCTTTAATTGCTAAAATTGCTGATCAGACTAATTTATTAGCTCTAAATGCGGCTATTGAAGCAGCCCGTGCAGGTGAACATGGTCGTGGTTTTGCTGTTGTTGCTGATGAAGTAAGAACCTTGGCAGAAAACACTAAAAATGCGACCGAACAAATTAATAAAACTATTGCCAAATTTTCTGGTGCAACCAAAATTATTGTTGATGACACCGAT
>CAZZIX010000477.1:0-1636 GCA_964654345.1 uncultured Methylomarinum sp. | reverse complement strand
CGGCGTGGTGCGCGGGAGGGGGGGATGGATATGATGCCCAGCCTGCGTCAGAGGGTCCGTTATGGCTCATATGGAATATCCAGTTTTGTAATGCTTCAATTGAATTTTTTAGATTGTCCGGTTAGTGCCCGTACAGCCGACAGTAATTTAACTTTCAGATAATCTTTCGTGACCGTCCGGGAATGACTGATAGCCAAGCAAACCGGTTACTTCTATATCAAGAGAATCGTTTAACAGCTGTAGATCTTCATTGCTATATTCCTTTAGATATTTCTCTTCTATATAGTAGGCTCGCCTTTCATTAGCGAAACGGGAAGATTGAGATACTTTACTAGGTTTACGCAAAATAAATCGAGAAATAATAGTTTTCTTTAGATTCATTCTTTCTTGTAGCTGATTCAACACGGCGTTAGAATCTTTCACCAAATCAATGTATTTGACGAATATAACCTTCTCGGTCTGATTAGAAAATTCCAAGAATTTCCCATAGAATAAATTGTATTCTTCGATGTAGTGATGATTTACTTTTGGCCAATTGCATTTTTTTGCCCATTCTCTGTAGCTCAGGTACCAACTATATGGATCCTTTGATAACACCAGGTAATAGTCTGGTACAACCTCAAAGAGTGCTTCAAAATTCTCAAAATTCTCTACAATAATATTGTTACAATACTGAGGTTCTGGGATAATAGTTTTTTTACTATATAGCCGGAAATGTTTTTGTAGCGGTAAGCTTCTACTCTTGTTGCTATTTAGAAACTGAACCCGATAATTTTTTTTGAGAAGCGACTCAAGAAAATTGGTACCACTCCTTTGTAGCCCGTAATGTAATAGTTTCATGCTTCCTTTACCTTTGGGGTGCCTTGAAAAATCGCCTTTTGGGGGGCACTCGATAGACTGCGTCGCCACCAGCTATTCCCGGACGGTCACGAAAGACTATCTAAAAATTAATACACCGACTGGAGGAACCGCACAATAAAACCGGCTCATTTGCAGACAAATTGTCATAAATTCGGTTATCAGCAGTAGGGCAAACGCACGAAATTTTCTTTAAAATCAAAAAAATACGTACGTTCGAATTAGTATAGTATTACATACCTGATGTTTCCTGATTCTTATTTTGTACTACATTGTCACTTGCGTCCTATCTAATTGAAAAATCATCCTGTTTTTTCGGTGGTAGGACGCTTGTGTTTGGGAATAATTAAATGGGTATTTGCTATTTCAGTGGCAAATACCGTTAAAACTCAACAACCACCTACTTGAAGTAGGTGGGTTTAAAGACACGGACTGAAAGTCCGATAATACCGGCTATGCCGGTTGAATCATTCTATATCAAACTGGTCATTAGGATCTTTTTCAAAATGGTGCTCAAGATAATCTTTAATCATCTCATTAGTAAGCTCCCCAGAGGTTACACAAAAATATCCTCGTGCCCAAAAATGCTTGCCCCAATAACGTTTCTTTACATGAGGAAATTCTTCAAATATCTTACGGGACACTCTACCCTTAATTCTACGCATGATTTCAGATGGCGAAATACTAGGGGGAGCTGAAACCAAAATATGAACATGATCTTTACTAAATGAAGTTTCCTGATTTTATTTTTATGATAAATTTGTTTACTCGTTGTATG
>CAZZIX010000476.1:0-1639 GCA_964654345.1 uncultured Methylomarinum sp. | reverse complement strand
CATCATGACACAGGTGCCGGTGATAAAAAAGATGCGGTTTATTTGGCGCTTACGATTATTTGTGATAATTGCTCAGGGCTAAGTATATGAGACTTAGGTATTCTAATCGGAAGATCTCTTGGGTGCGATGAAAAATATATTGGCATTTTCTTTTGAAGAACACGACCTATCTCGTAGCAAGTAGTTTTGCCAACATACCCTGAAGGTGCAACCACATAAACAACTCCAGCATTAAAAATTCTTTTTAAGGTTATTGACTGTACCATCTCGTCCGATTCTTCTGTTAAATCATCTCCAAATCGAACAAAATCAATTCCTGGTTCAATAACACTAGAACCAACAGGCGTTGTGTTAATAATGTTGTGAGTGCGAAAAACTTTAATAGCTACTTGCACTTCAGTGAAGTGTTGTTTGAAACTGCCTATAATTGCAATTTTGCTCATTATATTTTTTCACATATCGGTCTAAATCACCGGCTGGCCTTGGATTAACATGCCAACTTAATGCGTAGCAAAATCTCGGAATAACATCTGAAGATCGCGCGTGTGAGCCAGTCGGGTGCATTTTTTTGTTATGTGTTGCATTTTCTTTTAAATTAGTAAGTTACCGCACGCCTATTTTTCATTTTACTCAGAGAAGACCTATCTCAAGGTAGATATTATCTGCTTTTTTCTTTAAGATAGGACAACGATTTATGAACGTAAAATACAAGACTAATTGCTTTCAAGCTATTTAAGCTTGAACCATAGCTTTCTGATATACCGTGAATAATCAAATGTCTATTAAGCAATTGTTTTTGGCTTAATGAAGGATTATTAATTGTTTTTGTTATATTGCTTTTTATTTTTAGAGGTTTAAGCACTGCTTGTTCGAAAATTTCTAAGCAAGGTTCTTCATCTAATATATCTATAGTTTTTGGTTTCCAAGCCTTAGGATTCTTTTGAAATTTACCGTTATTTTTTTTAATTTTTGGAGGATGTTTTGCGTATAATCCAATTTTTGGATACATGTCTCTGCATATTCCTTCTGCCAATATTAAAAATGAAGGTGTAGAGGAATAAAATAACTTGTGCTTATGAGATGAAAAAGCATCTCTTATTTGATGGATTCTGTTTGGGTAGTTGAATATAATTTCGTTTTCTATGTTTTTTAGGTTTTCCTCAAAGAATACCGTTAGGTGCTGATCAATTAAATGGTCTTCTTTTTTATCTATTTGCTCGAGAGTATCAAATACAAATGACAATCCTACATCATTGAGCCATATGAACCATCCCTTGTTGGCTAATTTACCAGATAATTTTCCGACTTTCTTTGGGAGCTCGTCATGAAAGTTCTGGATAAATTCAGATATTTTAGACCAGTCAACTGTTTCTAAGATTTCACGAAACCTATTGCCTACGTCTTGGAATCCTTTCACTATTTCGTCTATTACATTTCTAAAGTTATTCATTTTATTATTTTTTTCACATAACTAAGAGCGTTTTATCATTCGTCCCGCCCAGAAAGTCCCGCCAAGCTTGTCCATCCTGGAACTGCGGAACTTAATCCAAAGTCCGGCAGGTGGAGCGGGATGATTGATAAAATGGGTTCCTCACACAAATCGGTGCATAAGTGGCGGTTCTGGTAAATCACTCATGCA
>CAZZIX010000475.1:0-1640 GCA_964654345.1 uncultured Methylomarinum sp. | reverse complement strand
GGTAATTAATTTATTTGCCCTGTTACTTCCTACCCAAATTTACAAAATACTGAAGGCTGGAGATAAGCACAAAAGGAGAAATAAGATAACCTTTCAGTTTCTAAATAATTTACAAAGAAATTACTCTATTTTTCTGTAGGCTAACGCCTAAATCAGATGCCGTTGGCAGATGTACGATGAACTCTGACAGAGCATTGAATTTTGATATAAAAATGACCTTCGAAAACGAACTGCGCTGCCAACGGTCAGCTGGATTTTTTTGTTATAAAAAAATTTTTAATCGCTGCTAATTATATATTTATTAATTATCCTATTTAAATCTTTTGAGTTCTTAGAATATATTTTTTCTGAATCAACGTCATCTAAATAATTTCCTAAACTTATATTTTTATTATTTTCTGCTATTGATTTTGTTTTTATTAACTCTTCCATCATTCGGTTTTGATTCAACCTTAGAGTTTCAATACTTGTAATAATATCTTTTAAATGTAATTCATTCAGCTTCTCATACCTTGCTTCTTCACTTAGCTCTACTTGGTTTAACTTTGCAGGGTCTGCTAACTCCATTAACCTTATTAATGAGTTTATTTCAGACTTATCAGCTCGTTTATTATAAGTATCTTTAATAGCTTCTGTAAGTTGCTTTATGGCTAATATCACATTCCTATGCTTCATATCCTTTTTATAGGTAACGTAGCGAAGACCATTAACATCAAAAGGAGCATCTGTAACTTCGTCCCTTAATAATACTGTTGGCAAATCAAAAGCTTGCCTCATACCAAGTTCATAAAAAACATTAGGATTTTTTGAACTCATATCACAAATAGCTATTGGTGACTCTATTACATTTCGCAATATATCTAATTGAATTAAATTGGTATTCTTCGTTTCATCTGCGCGAAACGGTTTTAGATTTGATGCAATGACCGAAGGACGAATTATATCTTCGTATACCAATTGAAAATGTCCTTCTTCATATCCATTTTGTGATGATATTGGCATTATGACAAAACATTGATCTTCTTGAATTTCTTCTCTTTCAATTTTTTCTTTTTTTTGTGATTTATTTGTCATTAGTAATTGAACTCTTTTTTATAACGCCGCAATCAGATGACGCCGGCGGGTTACTGAAAAATTACAATAGCACGATTAACTAACGGAAAACTAGCATTTTGAAAAACGCCGCATGTTTAGGCGGTCAGCTGTATTGGTTTGTTAGCACGTGAAATTAGTTGATTTTTATTGGCCACATTGGATTTTGTAGTGCTCTTTTTCGCTTTTTTCAAATGCTCTTGCTGTAACAGGGCTTTTTATTACAGACGATAATTTCGGTGGCAGTCCTGAGATAAACGCTGTATTTCCATTGCCTTGATTGCTTTGAAATAGCCACTGAATTTGGCAAATCCGATGAACTAAACAGGACTGCATTTCGGACTTGATAAGCGGAGAGTTTTTCGATAATTGATTAGCCCTGTTACCTCCGACCCAAATCTTTAAATTGCACGATGAATGGCAAAAAATGTAACAAGATAGATGCGGTGAATTAACACTTTCAAGAAAGGTTTTCCGACAAGACCACTTTGTAGAAGTTGAGTGCTAATACCGAGTTGAGATGCCATTTGTCCTGATAATCAGCCCGG
>CAZZIX010000474.1:0-1644 GCA_964654345.1 uncultured Methylomarinum sp. | reverse complement strand
GCCTCGCTTTATTCATTGTGATGGCGACTTCTTTTGCCTGGTTTTTTATTTTAAGCCCTCTATCCAATAGGGCAGCTGATGACATGGCTGCATTAATCACGCTGACCAGTAAAACCTGGACTTCACTTCCTGTACAAGAAAGAGAAGCGTTTGAAAACAAAATAGCGCAGCAACACGATTTATTCTTTAGTGGTCACGATATTCCAACTCATGCATTAAATAAATTTTATCCCTTCATCCCACGGTTAGAGAAAGCATTAAAGCGACATACTGGGCAGCAAGTTATTATTAAGCGTGAAACTGGAAATGAGACTCTTTTTTGGTTTGTTCTGCATTATGACAAAGAAAAAGTAAATGTCGGTTTTTATCATGATCGACCAGGCCCTCGTCCTCCCATTGCCTTAGCAGGTGTATTTGTTGCGGCGGTGTTACTTATTATCTTTACCACCCTATTATTGGTTCGGCGAATAACGCTTCCTGTCAAACGATTATCTCATGCTGTTAATCAAGTTGGAGGTGGAACACTTTCTACTAGAGTTCCAGAAACTGGCCCAAGTGAACTTGCCTCTTTAGCGCAAAATTTTAACCGAATGGCTAAAGAAATAGCACAGTTAATGGAAAATAGAACTCTTCTTTTTGGTGGCATCTCTCATGATTTGAGAACCCCCATTACCCGGATGCAGCTTGCTGTGGAACTATTAGATCAAAACCAAGATAAAGCGTTAATTATAAACTTAAAAAATGATCTTATAGAAATGGAACTGCTTATTCAGCAATCACTAGAATTTGTTAAGGGGTTGGAAAAGCAACAGCTTATTAATGTTAACCTGGATGAGGTTATTCGTCATATTATTGATGACTATCACAAAAGAAATTTGATTATTCAGCTAAAAACAGAGCCTTGTAGAATGTGCAAAATTGATGTTCAAGCATTTAGACGAGTAATATTCAATTTACTCGATAATGCTTTTCGATATGGTGAAAATAGTCCTGTTACACTTTCTTGTAGAAAAAACAATCATTTGCTAACTATCAATATTTTAGATGAAGGGCCTGGAATACCGACTGACAAACTTATGGCAGTTTTTCTACCTTTTTATAGATTAGAACATTCTCGGAGTAAAAAAACGGGTGGAAGTGGTTTAGGTCTGGCTATTGTTAAGCAACTATGTGATGCACATGGCTGGAAAATAGAATTATTTCCTAGAGAAAATAGGGGAGTTAAAGCCTCCATTGAAATTCCAGTCTGAAGTTATCTGAGATTTGAAATCCCTAGTTCTTGGCTGCTTTTTTTAGAAAACTTTACAACATTCATTCTCTTTTCTTCCAGCAAAAAAAACGCACAAATAATTCATTGAAAAATTTATACTCATTTAAGTGTAATAGTGATTTTACTATCTGCCTAATGATTTCAGTCGCTTACGAAGAAGTAATAGAACCTGAAGATGATACTAAAGAAAAACCATTCTATAAGCTAAGTGTTAGAGATGTTGTTGAGGAGTATTTTCCTAATAATTCTAAAATTATTTATATTGGTGACGGTAAGAAAGAAAGAGGCTTTCTTTCAACTGCATTGGAAAGCTGCGAGGAAATATATAATGATACGAGCGAGATAATTGAGGGAACATGAGGTAACTTCATTGG
>CAZZIX010000473.1:0-1647 GCA_964654345.1 uncultured Methylomarinum sp. | reverse complement strand
GACAAAAGGTATGATTGAGAAAGCAACCATCACTTTTAAACACTTTCTTTATAACTTATTTTTTATAGTTTTTCCAGACTATTCATAATTTTTTTGGCTTTTGGCTTTTGATTTTTTAGATAATAAAGCTAGTTTTTGGCTTTCTAGGCTTTGCCTGTTTTGAGAGCCCTTTGCGAAACCATAGGCGTGTTTGATTGTAGTCCATACATACACAGCACTCAGATAATAAAATTAAGTTACTGACAACAATTTTCTGATTAATCTAAAGACTTCATTTGAGAAGGTGATGGTATTGTTGGATACTTACAATTTGATAGCCTCTATTTTTATGGTAAAAATAGGTCTAACCGTTTAGCTCCTCCAGAAAAATTACTCTATGAATGCAGAACAATTTAATGCTCTAATCAAAACCGTTAAAATTGGCAAGTTAGTTGGAAATGCCCGTTATCTGCATATAAGTGTATTCAATGAGATAATACCTGAACTCAAAGACTTCATACTTCTCATCTCAAATGCCTTAAAAATTCCTTACGATGACTGGAACATTGTAAAATTACATACTCAGCAATATAGACTTTCGTATCTTAACTACCCTCATTTTTACCAGGATTCCTATCCAGCTTTACATCAAAGCATTACTGTCGACTTAGAAAACAAAACACAAAAAGTTGCTAATTATTCACAGTCAGAAAATGTACCCATTCTGCATCGTAAAGAACTGTTTATTTCAACAACCGATGAACACTATGACGAGTTTGTTAGTATCACAAAAGAAGGTGAAGTAGCAGGACTTTATGAGAACAGTCGTATCATAGGTTTTAAAAAATCATGGGAACGTATCATTAAACAAAAAGGCTATGAACTAGTCGATGGACGATTATTCAGAGCAACTGCAGTACTTAATGCAGATAATAATAAAACCAAAATAGACCGTCATAAAACAGCAATACAACGACAAGGGCTTTCAACCCCCATGAAAGCTCTGGCTAAGTACAATTACCTGAATGGTGATTACACTGTATTTGATTATGGATGTGGCTTGGGTGATGACTTAATAGAATTGGAAGCACATGGTATTGATGCCGCAGGTTGGGATCCAAAGCATCGCCTAGAAGTAGATCGTTTTCCCTGTGATTTAGTTAATATAGGTTTTGTTATAAATGTTATTGAAGACAGAGAAGAACGCATAGAAGCCATTCAACTAGCATTTGAACTTGCTGAAAAACTATTAGTCGTTTCAGCCATGATTGCAGGTGAAGCTCATATACAAAAATTCACCCCCTATAAAGATGGAGTTATTACTTCACTCAATACTTTCCAAAAATATTATTCACAATCTGAACTGCAAAGCTTTATTGAAAATACATTGGATGAAAATGCTATTGCAGTCGGCCCAGGTATTTTCTTTATTTTTAAAGACAAGCTAGAAGAGCAATTATTTTTAGCTAACCGCCAAAAACGTCATCACAATTGGAAACAAATAACCACACGACCAACAAGTAGTAAAGAAAAGTTTGGGTTAGTTTATGCCGAAAATGAACAACTGTTTAATGATTTCTGGCATACATGTTTGGCTTTGGGGCGTATCCCTGCAAATGATGAATTTGAACGCGCTGACAAGCTTAAACAATTAGTCGGTTCACACAG
>CAZZIX010000472.1:0-1648 GCA_964654345.1 uncultured Methylomarinum sp. | reverse complement strand
ACTACGTCGTAACCCGTGCCACGTTCATCATCTCCAAGATCGTGATCAAGACTAATAATATCAACTTTACCGGTTTTCAGAAGTTCAATAGCTTCGTCTGGCCAGTAGACACGAACCCAGCCTTCCGGTGTCAATCGTAGGTCATCTAAATAAACGTTCATGACAATATAACCTATGATGTATGTTGTTTAACCCAGCGCGTAAAGCTATCAAGAGAAAGTTCATCGTCGGCAATAGCCACCATTTTATCAACAATTTGTTGATCTTGAGCATTAAACTGTTTCTCATTTAGCTCTAGAAAAACTAGCATGGCAGTCATCGCTGTCCGTTTATTTCCATCATTGTATGGATGCCCAACAGTGATCGAATATGCATATAGTGCAGCGATTTCGAAAAAATTGGATTTGCCATTATATAGAGCATGATTAAATACACGGTATAACACGGACTCGAGCGGCCTGGAAGGGCTTTTGCCGATCAGTCCACCTGATTGCTTCAAAATTTCATCATGAATACCATCAATATCACTCACATTTAAAAGTTTCATTTCCCTTTCCTTTTAAATCATTCATTTTCCAGCCAATTTCTTTATGGAATTTAAATGTTTTGAAATAACTTTTTTTGTTTTATCCTTGACTTCACTTGAAGGGGGGGTTTTTTCTGCAATTTTTGCTTTTTCTTCTTTTGTAAGATGAAATTTTCCTGGAATATTTTTACTCTTCATGTTTTCTCTCCTGTTTTGCCAGTAAATCACTGGAATGTGCTTACTTATTAACATTTATCTTTCTATGTCCCCTCCCGTCAGGTTGATGAACTCATCTTAATTTATTTAGGTTACACTCAACAGTTCATTAACTGTAAGTGTGTAGGTTGGGGTGAATGTTTTTTATGAACCCCAACATGCCAGAGCAACCAGTTGCTTCCAAAGCCAGGAAATATCTCTGCTCCGTGTTACGAACATGTTGGGGTTCGTACCTCACCCCAACCTACCGTACTACCGGACTTATCAAGACTTGATAAGTTTGTCGTATTCCGCGTGAGTCCCTATCCAGAACCACAGCAGGTCTTTTTCTGTCTCAACAGCTAATGCCCGGTAATGAAGCCCTGCTCGAACTGACCAGTAATGCCCAGTTTTTTTGAAATGTAATGATGGGTGTTTGGGGTTCGATTTAAGAATCCCGTAGTTTTTGTCAGCAATTTTTTGTGTAGCCAATGGCAAGGCTTCATAGGCAGACCAAAAAGATGGGCTGGCAAAGTGATTCACAATTTTTTTGATTTTCCAGCGCTGTGATCAGCAATTGCTTTTTCAGCCAGGGCATCCAGTTTGCCATCGGCGACATCAGTTTCAATTTGTGCATCCCACTTGTCGGCATCAAACTTTTCATACCACACACGAAATTTTTTCAGTTGATCCTGTGGTAGCCGGGCGATTTCTTTCTCTATATCTTCAACTGTTCTTGCCATTATTAATAACTCCTGTTTGCCCGCGTATTTATTTTTTGCCGTCATTCCGGCGAAGGCCGGAACCCAGGAGGTTTTAGTATAACTCAGGGTGCTGGTTTTCATACCTTCGCCGGAACGATGTTCAGGAGATTAATTCACATGTTCCGAGCTTATTTTATATCAATCATCTGTACTGTCCCATCTG
>CAZZIX010000471.1:0-1652 GCA_964654345.1 uncultured Methylomarinum sp. | reverse complement strand
ATCAGGTTCTCAGCAAAAATAGCAAGGCCAATCAGGATGATGAAAACGGAAAATATGCGGCGTAACCAAAGTTGGTCAATTCGCTTGGCATAAAAGGCGCCGATAATTCCTCCGAGTGAGCCACCCGCTACAAATACGGTGCTAACCATTAAATTGATTTCGCGCCCCTGAATCAGGTAACTCGCCAACCCAAACATCCCGAAAAGGAAAATGATAAATAAAGAGGTGGCAATAGCTTCTTTCATTTTAAGATTTGCACCCAGAAAAAGAGCAGGAACCAGCAGGAAACCACCGCCTATACCAAAAAATCCACTGGCGAGGCCGGTAAGAAAACCGAGGATGAGAATTCTCGTATAGTTGATATTTGGCGAACCTGTTATCTCTTTTTTCTCCGGTGCTTTTCTCGATGCCATCATATAACCGATGTAAATCATCAACAAAGCAAAGATGAGTAACAAAACAGGCCCTTTAATCTGCTTGTTGATCAACGCGCCGAGGTAAGTACTCACAAGTCCCGGAGCAGCCATTAAAAGGGCAATTTTGAATTTCACCAGCGACTGCCGCATGTAACTGACCGAGGATATCAGTGATGTGACTCCCACCGCAACCAATGAAGTTCCAATGGCCAAATGAATATTCTCGCCAACAAGGTACACCAACAAAGGAACAGCCAGGATAGAACCGCCGCCACCAGTCAGTCCCAGAGCACCACCTGATAACAGGCCACTGAGCAACGCAAAAAGATAAGATAAAGTCATGGATGAATCTATTTAAACAACTAAGATAAGACTAATTTTTGTGAACATGTATAGTGCTTTCGGCTTTGTAGTTATCCCACTTTACAGGTAGATCCTGGTCAAGCCATTCCTCAATGCCTCCATTCAGGTTATACACATTATCATACTTCTCTTTTAGTAAAAAAAGTATGGCGCTTTGGCTTCTATTGCCGCTGTGGCACCCGACAATAATCTCCCTGTCCGGCGGAATTTCTCTAAACCGGTATGCAAACTCACTCTGAGGGATAAATATTTGCTCTTCCACATCGAAAGCTAACATCTCTATTTCTTCCGATTCACGAATATCCAGCAACAAGGCGCCCTTTTGTATTCTTTCGTAAGCAGCTGCCGGGTTGACTTCTTTGATTTCCTGATGCATATATGATGAATTGTAAATGAAAAGATTATTCTTTTCCAGTATAACGTGAGAATAAGAAGTATGCCCAAATCTCCACAAAATAATGTGAGATAATCTTATTTTACATTTTAGCGGAATGAAACTTTTCTTTTTATTTTGGCGGCAAAAGTAAGGCGGAATGGAACAAGACGCCCATGTTATTTCTTTATTAAGCATAACCAAAGATTATAATGGCGAAAACCAAAATTAATTTACTTGCAACTTGAAAATTACAATGTAATGAAATTGAAAAATAAGGATGAAGTGTTTACGGAGGATGAAGGGATGGCAAGGTTCGTAAAGCATTTGCATACTTGAGTTTTATTATTTTATAAAAACAGTATTTTTTGTTTAACGGGTTAAACAATTTTGTAATATTTTGTTAATCTATGAAAACACTTCTGTAAAACAATACGGATTCCGAATGGGTGGTTGCTTACGAAAACAACTCTTTAATATCTTCAGCTTTCAGGTTTTTC
>CAZZIX010000470.1:0-1661 GCA_964654345.1 uncultured Methylomarinum sp. | reverse complement strand
TCCAGCTGATTTTTCTAGGATTATCTTTTTTGTATTTGTTGTTAATAAATAATTAATTTGTAAAAGATAGTTTCTAATGCGGAAATATGAATTAAGATATCAAAGCGAATGTGTTTTAAAAGATTTATTTCTCATAAGTGAGAATATTAATACGCAGATTAGCTTCTTTGATTAATCCATTCAGTACTCACCTGAATTACTTCTTGTAAAACTGATTGTCTAGAGCGTTCTACCCGTTTAAGAAGCTTAAAAGAATGATCTGCACCTTCAATAATGTGTAAAACAGGTTTGGGAGATAAAGTTTCTAGTAAAGGTTGAAAAGTGTCTAAATGACATAAAGAATCACGAGTTCCTTGAAAAAATAACATGGGTTCGTGAATGACTCTTAAATGGTTAAAGCGAGGTTTTTTAGATTTTCCTGGAGCATGAAGAGGATAGCCAAATAGAATAATTCCGGCATACAAGTCTTCTTTAGAGGCTAGAATAGTTGCATATCTACCGCCCATACTGACACCTGAAAGAAAAATTTTTTTTCGGGTCACTCCAGTTTTTTCTATCACAGCATCAATTACTTTTTGCCAGGTTTCTTCAAGAACATGTGGAGTATTAGGTGCTTTTAAACCAGCCTCCATATAAGGAAAGTTAAATTTAACAGTCAGAATGTTTTCTTTAGAGATGCCTTGATGAATTCCACTGATAAACTCCGAATCCATATTCCTGCCTGCACCATGAGCAATAATCAGTACAGATTTATAGTTGTCTGGGATAGACCATACGGATGAAATATCGGCTTTTTCAGTAATGGTGATAGTATGGTTTTCAGTTTTCATCGCAATATTTATGCTTTATTAATGAGAGAGCTTAAATGCAAAGATGTTATTTTTTACTTTAATATTTCTAGCCTGACCTTGCTAATACCTACTTTAATTAATTCAATTTCTTGTGCGGCAGCATAGGATAAATCAATGATACGATTTTTTGTAAAAGGCCCTCTATCTGTAATGGTTACAATAACAGATTTGTCATTTTTAAGGTGAATAACCTTAACTTTAGTGCCATAGGGAAGAGTTTTATGAGCAGCAGTGAGTTTGTCCCTATCATAAAGTTCCCCACTAGCCGTTTTTTTTCCTTGAAAAACATCGGAATAGTAGGCGGCAATACCTTCCTCAGCATTGACTGATTGAGTTGTTGAAATAGCTAAAACCAATGAAAATAAAGAATATAAGAATATTTTTGACATGCTTTTTCCTTGGAAATTGTATAAATCTACATTATTTTGGATAAAGGGGGCAAGGAATTTTTTTCCGTTTAATTATTTTTGCTAATTTTGGAGGAAGATTGTTGAATCTTGAGCGTTTGTATGAAATAAAAAATGATAGTGACAACGTTGGGATAGGGCAATAGGATATGCCTTTATCAAAGTATGCTACATACACTACAGTGATGTGTATGTAGCAAATATTGGCGTCCCCAGGGGGGTTCGAACCCCCGTTACCGCCGTGAAAGGGCGGTGTCCTAGGCCTCTAGACGATGGGGACTAAGACTTAAAACCAAAATGCTTTGTAGTTAAGCACGATAGTTATCCGAGTATTCTGACTGTCTTTTTAGACCATGTCAATAATATTTCTAATTTTTTTGAGGTTAGATCACCTTTTTCTTGC
>CAZZIX010000469.1:0-1669 GCA_964654345.1 uncultured Methylomarinum sp. | reverse complement strand
CGTTGGCAGCAAGCTTAGAAAATTCAAAATCCTGCTAAACAGAACAAATGAAAAACCCACCGCACCATAGCACATTTGGTTTTTACCGACACACATAGCCATCCCGGAAAAACCAAAAGAGCTATTTCTTTCCTGCGCACCAGAATAGTTGTAATTTTGTCATCAATGAGACAAGAAATTAATTATTAAGAGAATGCCTGAAAACCAAAACATAGAATATAAAAGTAGTTGGAGAGACGAATACCTTAAATGGATATGTGGCTTTGCCAATGCCAAAGGTGGGAAGATTTACATTGGCAAAGATGATAATGGCAAAGTTGTTGGGATTACTAATGCAAAGAAATTACTGGAAGACATCCCAAACAAAACAAAAGATATTCTCGGAATTATAGTTGATGTAAATTTACATACAACAGATGAAGGTGAGTATCTTGAAATAATTGTCGACGATTACCCTTTCCCTGTTAATTATAAAGGTCAATATCATTACCGTAGCGGTAGCACTAAACAGGAGTTAAAAGGTGCAGCACTAGATAAGTTCATGCTTCAAAAGAAAGGCAAAAAATGGGATGGAGTTCCTGTTCCGAAAGTTTCGGTCTCAGATTTAAAGCAAGATACCTTTGAATTTTTCAGAAAACGGGCATTCAAAAGCAAACGTATTGAAGAAGAGGTTTTAACGGATAGTAACGAGCATTTGATTGATAATTTACAACTTAAAGAGAATGAGTTTTTAAAACGAGCAGCCATATTATTATTTCATCCAAATCCTGAGAATTTTGTTACAGGAGCATACATCAAAATTGGCTTTTTTGAATCAGATTCTGAGTTAATATATCAGGATGAAGTACACGGAAATTTGTTTGAGCAAGTCGAAAAGACGATTGATTTACTGTTTACCAAATACATTAAAGCAATCATTTCGTATGAAGGTATTCAGCGGATTGAAACTTATGAATATCCGAAGGAAGCCCTAAGAGAAGCTCTATTAAATGCCATTGCACATAAAGATTATTCCAGCGGCATTCCAATTCAGATAAGTGTTTACAAAGACAAAATAATGTTTTGGAATGATGGGCAACTTCCAGAAAACTGGACAGTAGAAAACTTAATTAAAAAGCACTCATCAAAACCGTACAACCCTGATATTGCCAATGCCTTTTTCAGAATTGGATACATTGAATCCTGGGGTAGGGGAACAATAAAAATAATTGATAAGTGTACAGAAGCAGGTTTGCCCGAACCTAAATATTATTACGAGGCATCAGATTTTTGGCTTGAGTTCAGAAAAGATATTTACAACGAAGAATATTTACAATCCCTGAATTTAAACAACAGGCAAATAAAAGCTGTATTGTTCGTAAAAGAAAACGGAAAGATTACGAACAGCGAATATCAGAAAATAAATAGTATTGGTAAAACAACAGCAACAGAAGACTTATCTGAATTAGTAAAACTTAAACTGTTAAAACCGTCAGGAGTTAAAGGTAGAGGAGCAAAGTATGAACTAAAATAATTGGCCAGTAATTGGCCGAATTGGCCAGCATAAGTAAGTTTTAAAAATGAAAATAAGCTTAAATGAATTGCACAAATTGCACAATTACTAGAAAAAATAATAATTGAAAATATGAAAATTCAGAAAGCCCACGCTAAAGCCATACACATTGCCAAG
>CAZZIX010000468.1:0-1686 GCA_964654345.1 uncultured Methylomarinum sp. | reverse complement strand
TGGTTTTAACAGCTGACATTAAATAGGTCGGCTCATTTTCTGCATCAGCTATGCGTTTTTCAACCGCTGTTGTAGAAAACCCAATTTTATACAAATGCTCAAGGCTTTGGATTTCTGTATTTTCACTTAATGACTTTAGGATATAAATATACCCTGCCAACTCATCCTCCTCTTTAGCTAAACCTAAATTCTTTTGAAACTCAGAATTTAGTTGTTCTTCTGTTTGGCTGACTATTTTTCCGCCGTGATAAAGTGCCTTAGCCAATGAGCGATACAGCATATTTGATTCTGTACCATTCTCAAAGATACACCGTGTTCTACCATCTTTTCTGTGACGCTTTCCATTGACTGTTTTTTCTTCGGAATCAAAATAAATACCTTCAAGGTATAAAAGAATGCCACCTAAAATATAATAATTACCCTCTACAATGGCTTCACCTTTATCAGTAAAATGCGTGAGTTTTCTTTTACTCTCTTTAATCTCTTTTTGAACAGAAATAAACTGTTCTTCATATTTAGCAAAGTCCTTACAAGGTTTACGCTTAGCCATAAAATCAGTTAAAGCTCTTGATTTTGACGGTAGGTTTTTTAGATCAAAAATATCGAGTTCTTCCGCTTCATTAATATCCCCCAACAACCCAAGCGGATCAGCATCAAGCACATCATCGACTGATTCAATAATAAAAGGCTCAGGGGCTTCAACACCTTCTAGCAGATTATGTCTATCCAATTCTAATAACATAGCTGCTTTTTCGGGACTTTCCTTAAAATTTTGTAAGCGACTAAATAATTTTCTCTCATTAATATCCCTGCTTTTCTCTGGCTCATGCCCTTGTGCATCAATAAATTGATTGATTTCTTCAAATGATGCTTTAAGACGATTATCAGAGCTAATAACGGAGGAAACCTTGGGCTTGACCTTTAAAATATCCAACGGATCATCAGTAAGTATCGCTTGCAACTCTTTTTCAAAATTAATCATTAGCTAGTGCTTTTGGTCACGGCGTTTATTTCTTAAATAAACAATCGCTTCAGCCAATCGTTTTTCGTGTGAATCACTTGAGTTTAAATTTGGCTCACGTCCAAACTTATTCATAAATAACGGAATTTTATCACGATATAAAATAACGGCTTCTTCATCTGTCATCTCAATACGCCCTGCATCAATAGTATCTTGAATGGTTTTAAGCAGATTAGCCGTGACATTTTTAGACAACACTTCAAAAGCTTTTTGAAAGGGATTTACCTTATCAATCAGATCAATATGTAAATCGTCAATATTAACAAACTTACCTGCCATTCTTATAAACTTCTTATCTCCAACCTCTTTAACCTCACCATTTTTAATCGCAGAATCCACCACCACATGCTGTCGAACTTCTTCAATTTCTTCTTCCGTTAAATCAGGGTATTTACTCTGAATAATTTTAGGAATTAGCACCTTATTAATCACTTCAGGATCAATCACATCGCCTGGCAGGGCTTTTAATAATTGCTCATCTTGCAAGATTCTGGCTTTTAAATCATTCAAATCGGATTCAACAATTTTTTTAACCTTATCAGTACTCGGTTCTTTAAAGCCCTCTATTTTAATTATTCCTGCTTCGTTCTCTTCATCAGGAAATTTTCGAGTTTTAAACACAAAATTAGGCGCTAAAACCTGTTCCATTAATAATGATGCACTAA
>CAZZIX010000467.1:0-1712 GCA_964654345.1 uncultured Methylomarinum sp. | reverse complement strand
GTCGCGTTAAGTTTTTGCCGCTTGCTTGGGCTGGGATGCCCAAAACAAGCTTTCGTAAAAATAGCGACTCCCCTCTTCATGCTGCCATTGTATTTAATATTAGCTGCTTGCAGAAACTATATATAATGTATATATTGATCGCGAAGAGTATAGTTAGGGAAGAGTTGTTATGTAATTAATAATAATTTTTCCTTGATTAGGAAATTCTACAATATTTCAAGTATTAAAGTTTAAAATGATTATGTATATTTTTTGAAGCAGTTTACTTGTCTTATGAATAACCATATTTATTCATAAGGTCACCCATCTTAAAGTTGAATAAGTCAATTAATTCATCATTAAAGTACTGTTCCCAACCGCCAATTTTTCCAGTACGAAAAGTTGCAGTATTTGGGTTTTTCATCTTTTCTACTACTTTTTGTAATTCTAAAGAACTCATATTAACATTTAAAAAAATATCAATTTTCTGAAGTGTCTTATCTTGCAGTTCATCATTGCTACCACCTCGGTCACCTACTAATTCTTCAAACCTTACTATTAAACAGTTTTGATGATCAAGCCAGTTCTCATAGCGGTTATAAACCTCATTGACAGGAGAAAGAATATCTTTTTTTCCCATTATACAAGCCTTGATGCGCTCATGATCATTCGATAAACTTTTAATATATTTATGGCTCTTATGGGTGATATCTAGGTTTAATACATATTTAAATTTTGATATTATGACATCCCGTGGGTCTCTGATAATAAAAATAGTTTTTATGTCACTACTTCTTAAACTAGATAAGAGGTTATCATCTGAAGGTAGATGAGCTAATTGATAAAACCCTTTTTTCACTGATAAAACTTTTTTTATCTCCTTCTCTTGTATAAGTCCTCCAGTCATCAATGTACGGCCTGGTCTCGGACAAATCCCTGGATATTCCTGTAAAATACTATCCATTAAATTAGTTCCCGCTTTTGGAATGCTATTAAGAAGTATCTTCGGAGCAAGTGCCCGTTGCTGTTTTTTTTGAGCATTAAAAGCACAAGATTTTGCATTTATATATCGCTTTAAAAATATTGTTGCTCTTTTAAATTTATTTTGCTCGGCCATTTCATTCCTTACTCTATTTAGGATTAAGAACAATATTACTACAAATAATAGCCTTCTCCAATACGTAAAAAGTCTTATTAACAAAATCTAGAAATCTATGATGAAACCATCATAAACTTTGACGTATTTAACATTCTCAATGTATTACAAATATTTTAGACTTTGATACAAACAGTCACTAAAATATGAGCTTTATTATAGTTTACGTAAACACATAGAAGTATAGTGCTACAACCGCCCTGAAAAATTTTTAACTTCTAAGGTAATATTATCTAGAATTTAAATACTGCTTTTAACTCCTAATTTTATAACGAATCATATCCACTAAAAATAAAGGTGTCGATACGAAATTACGCTTCCATAACCTTTTAGGTTCTTTCAACAATCTTGGTAACCACTCTAGATGAAGGTCAACCCAAAACTGAGAAGATCGTTGAACTGTACCTGCATAAAAATCAAAAACAGCACCAACACAAGATGCAATTTTAAAATTTAGACTATCTTTATGTGCATGTAACCACTTCTCTTGCTTTGGAGCTGTCATTCCCACAAAAAGCACATCAGGATTAAACTGATTAATTTTATTAATAATTGCCTCATTTTCCTCATCAGTAAA
>CAZZIX010000466.1:0-1720 GCA_964654345.1 uncultured Methylomarinum sp. | reverse complement strand
TTATACAGCCTAAATTATTTAACTTCGCCTTACATTGATACTTTTGTTAAAATCAATTAACTTAATTTTATATAAAATTTTAAATTATCCGCTATGAAATATAAATTCTTCATTCTCGTTATTGGAATTGTTGCCCTTCTTGCTTTTCAAGCCAAAGTGATCATGCCCTGGGTATATGATATTGTTGCTTCAGATCTCTTTCTCGTGGATAGTGGTGATGATCCCAGCAGATTTTCTGCCAACACTTTGATGACTGACAAAGCTTTTGAACAGTGCAACGCTAATATAGCTAACGAAATACTCACCGAACAAACCCTATCATTTGCCGAAGCCCCAACAAGCGCCTTTAGTCTTGGTAACTTCGAATACATTATTAGTTCTGATCTGAAAATATCGCCCGCTAACGAAGCTAGTTATATAAAAAAATATGCCTGTAGAATCAAGTATCTTGAAAAAGATGATACTACTAATGTTATAGACCCTGACAACTGGACAATAACTGGAATTTCTGGATTTGATAATAACTAGAATTTGAATTAACTTATACTTTGTGCATTCACAATGCGTGATTTTATAATATTGAGTTGATTTTTGTCGATAGCAAGGCACAGAAATGGACGCATAGCTGGCTACGCAACCTTTTCTGCAACGTAGCCAAGCCTATATCACCGATAGAAACCGCATCCGTGACTGCACGAAGAGCATGCATTGCTTATAAACATTGCTATGCTTTATGGTAGAGAATTAACCAAATATAATAATTACATACCTTCTCTACCTTATTTTTAATTAATACAATAACTCTTTTCCTACTGACTTAAGCATTTTTTTAAAACAACCTAACAAGTCTTATAAGAATTTTACCTCTATTAACCTATTACTTTAAATACCAAAACAACCTCACTCGTACTTACTAAACACCTGATTGTTTTTATTTTTATCAAACGAAATAACTTCATACGGGTCTTTTCTACCACCCATTTCCATTCCAGGTGTTCCCACAGGCATACCTGGAACAGAAATACCAACGACATCTGGCTTATTTTTTAACAGCCTCAATATGTCTTTTGCAGGAACATGCCCTTCTACAACATAGCCATTTATAAGAGCAGTATGACAAGAAGCCATGTTCTTTGGCACTCCATACTTATCTTTTACTATTTGCACATCATCAACAACATAATCCTTAACGATAAATTGTTTTTCTTTTAAATGATCTATCCATTTACTACAACAACCGCATGTCGGACTCCTATAAACCTCTATTTCCAACGGCTTAACAACCTCAGCTTTTATACTAAAACTAAAAACTAACAACATTAAAAAATACTCAACTTTTATTCTATTCATTTTATTCTCCATTCAATGTAACTATTAACTTTCTACTCTCCGCACTATTCCTACTTCTCACACAAATAAATCCCTTGCCAGATACCCATTTTCAACCTCCCTCCAAAAACCGGTATTGTTAAACTTTCTCCTAGAATTACTGCTTTTAAATGCGCAGACATATATTTTGTACGGGTGAGTAAAAATAAAATGGACAGAACAATTATATATAAATCAATCCCCTTCTGGTAATCCATTTTGTCCATCCATGATTATTTTCATGAACAAAACATATCAGAAATGTCCATTTTTTGGTTCTAAATCTAGCTCAATGACAATTGTTAATCTCCATTTATTGTCACAACAACTTTTCGGCTACCGCCACTGTTTC
>CAZZIX010000465.1:0-1722 GCA_964654345.1 uncultured Methylomarinum sp. | reverse complement strand
ATTCTCTCAAAGAAAAACAGTAGAATAACAAAACTATATTAAATTAACAATGCCCAAAATGAATGGCTAGAAAATGGGAATTATCAATTAAAAATTCCTTTTAGTGATACCCGAGAATTAATCATGGATATTCTTAAACATGGCGCAGAAGTTAAGGTTGTTTCCCCTGCTTTTCTACGAGATTTAGTAACAGAAGAAATTGAAAAAATGCAAAAAAATTATCACAACCTCACAAAATGAGCCAGTGGGTGTGGATAATAAAAAGCCTCATAAAAAAGATTATCTGAAATATTTTATGGAACAACTAACCGACTTAAAAGCAATTTTACATTCCAAACGCGCCAATATTTACTATTTAGAAAAGTGTAGAGTCATGCAAAAAGATGGCAGAGTACTTTATTTAGTAGAAGCGGATGTAGAAAAACAATATTGGAATATTTCCATCGCCAACACCACCTGTATATTGTTAGGTACAGGTACATCCATTACTCAAGCAGCGGTTAGAATGTTAGCCACCGCAGGCGTATTAATAGGGTTTAGCGGCAGTGGCGGAACCCCCCCTTATTGCAGCTAACGAAATAGAATGGTTATCACCACAAAGTGAATACCGCCCCACAGAATATGTACAAGGCTGGATGTCCTTTTGGTTTAATGCCGACAAACGCCTGCAAGTCGCCAAGCAATTCCAACAACAAAGAATCCTTTACCTGCAAAAGGTCTGGGGCAAAGACAGAGACTTAAAAAACGAAGGCTTTACGCTAGATGACAACAATATAGATAAAGCCCTATCCAACTTCTTATCCAAAATAGAAAGCTGTCAAGATGTGACTAATTTATTATTAGTTGAAGCACAACTAACAAAATCACTCTACAAAATAGCGGCAAACCATACAAAACAAAAAGACTTTGTCCGTCAGCATAACAGCCTAGATGATGCCAATGCCTTTTTAAACTACGGTAACTATTTAGCCTATGGATTAGCCGCCACCACACTATGGGTACTAGGGATTCCTCATGGTTTTGCAGTCATGCACGGCAAAACCAGACGCGATGCATTAGTGTTTGATGTGGCTGATTTAATTAAAGATACCCTGATTTTCCGTGGGCTTTTATCTGTGCAAAAGAACAAGCGACTGAGCAAGAATTTAGACAGCAATGCTTGCAAAATTTTACCCAACATAAAGCACTGGATTTTATGTTTGATACAGTTAAAAAGGCCAGCTTAGAAGGTAAATATTTATGATGGTCACGTCACTTTCGTCTCCCAATGCGAACACAAAGCCCTAAACCGCACACGTAGAGTATTAGATGCTTTTGCTAACCGCATTGGCAGTAGAACATGGCAAACCGTTATTACAGAAGAAGGCTTGCAAGCGGTAAAAAAGCTTTTGAGAAAAACGGCGACAAAGAATACGGCAGTTTCTTGTCATTGGATACGGAGCCGTAGCCGGAGTGAGTTTTTATGGGTGGTGGGGAAAAAAAGTAAATTTAATGCAGAGGGCTATGTACCAGTGAACTATACACAACAAAAGCAATTTATTGGTGAGGAGGAACTGAACCCATATTATGAAGTGATTGCTCTAGCGTCAGCAATAGCAGGATTATTTCATGACTTTGGGAAATCCAATCCTCTATTTCAAAATAAATTAAATAAAGATTATAAGAAAAGGCATTGTTAATTTAATATAGTTTTGTTATTCTACTGTTTTTCTTTGAGAGAAT
>CAZZIX010000464.1:0-1722 GCA_964654345.1 uncultured Methylomarinum sp. | reverse complement strand
AGTATAATACCGAGTTGAGATGCCATTTGTCCTGATAATCAGCCCGGCGGGATGAATTATCGGGAGAAATGGTCAGCTCGAACGATTAGTTATCGGTGCCCGTAGCTTAGCGAAGGGTGACGATGGCTAATCGTTTGGGCTGTGTCAGCTCAACTCGGTATTATCCGCGCCACGGAGCGATAGCGGAGTGGCGCGGATAACGCCAGCTTCAGCGGCTACCATAAGTGGCGGTTTTTTTGCTTCGCAAAAAAAATGACACTTATGGTAGTCCGCTGGAAGCTATTGTTATGTGTTTGAACTTCGATACCAATGGTTTTCTCCATATAATTACTTAATCTTTTCTATTTTCGGTTCAATAGGAAAACCATCTGGCTGATTCTTAAATTCTATTACCGGATATTTTGCCTCTGAATTTGTAGCCCAAATTTTACCATCAGATTCTAATTGTGCATAAAAGACCCTTTTTGAAAATGGCCCCCAGCCTTCCCAAGAAATATTGGAACTATGTACATAACCAATAGAGTATAGAAAATTACCTTTTTCTGAGGAAATTACAAATTCACCATGACTTCCGCTAAGTGATTCAGATTGACCTGCAATGATATTAATTTCTTCCTCTTCAAATATAACTGTTAAATTATTTTTAGTGTTATTAAAAAGATTCACGGTTACTGAGATAGTACATGAAGAAAGAATCAGTGAAAATATGACTGGTAAAAAATGGGGTATTTTTATCATAATGTACTACACATAACGCCAGCTTCAGCGGATGCCGTAAGGGGCGCGAATTTTGCGACAGCAAAATTTCGTGACGCTTACGGCAGTCCGCTGGAAGCTATTGTTATGCATTTTAGCTTAATGGACTTTTGAACGCACATAGTAAAACTTGCACTACAGGTCTCTGAAGCCAAATAAGAGTTATGTATATAGAGCACAACCCAATAACTCCAGAAATTACTGCTCGAATAGTTCCAACTTCATGAATCGATTTAATTAAATTTACGATGAGTATAAAATATAAGATATAAAAACCACTAACATATAATTCACTTGCAAACGCATACTCATTAGAATTAATAGCTAAAGTCATATTATCGGCGGTTGATGAAATAAGCCCACATTTTAGTAGCTCCTTATCTCTTTCTACCCTTGAAGGAATTTCCGCTACCTTCCCAAAAACCATTATTGCATTGGCATAAAAAAAAGCGGAAATAGATTTTAATAAACTCCCTTTTCCCAATAATAACCTACTCACAACCCATAGTTGAACTCCACACATTACAAGTAAAATCCAGGTTATTACGATAGCTAGTATAAAAAATGTACTGTCTAAAGAAACATTATTTACCCTATAAGAAGGGATAGCTATAAATACCATTAATGCAGATACAACAAGAGCAAAAAAACTAGCTTTTACAAAAGCATCATCTGTATCTTCAATATTTTTGAAAAAAACACTAGAATCACCTAATATTTTCGGAACATTTTGAAAAAATGCTCCAAACTCAGAGCTAATTTTTTCAATAATCTTCTTATCAATTTTATCCATGTAGATTCCTTTGTTTTTGCATAACGCCAGCTTCACCGGCTACCGTAAGTGGCATGTATTTTGCCGCTCTTGCTTTTCGCAAAATGCGTGACGCTTACGGTAGTCCGCGTGCAAGCTATTGTTATACATTTTTATCTGTTAAGCGTCCAGTTACATACTTGTGTAAAACACTG
>CAZZIX010000463.1:0-1738 GCA_964654345.1 uncultured Methylomarinum sp. | reverse complement strand
AGAATGCTAAAAAACTATTTCATGCTTGCGAAGCTCCACAAGGCTGGGCTGGATGTAAGTCTTACGTGGCCGAAGGTGCTTCATTTGTTGCCCAGAGTGAACCAATTGCTGAGATAGAAACAGTTAAAGACTATTGCGAATGGATGGCTGGTTTTGCTGGTATCACTGCTCCAGGTAGTTCTTATGATCTGCACGCTGCAAGTTATGATGAAAGTAACAGGACAGCTTTATTTTTTTCTACGTATCATGCCAAGCATACTGGTGAAGGTGGTCCTGTGCCGCCAACACAAAAAGAAACACATTCACATTATGTAATGGCACTAACGATGAATATGGATGGCAAAGTGGAGAAAATGGTCAAAATATGGAATGCACCCTGGGCTATGAAAGAACTTGGTTGGGTGTAGTTGTAAAATGAATCTACCCGTTTATTACTTCACGCGGTAATGGATGTGAAGCATAGTAGGAAATCGTGTGAGTATTTCTGGAAAAGCAGTAAATTATATGTAAGGTGAAATAGAAATTTACTTATTAAATGGAGGGGCTACCGTATATGCATTTTGTTTTTTTGATATTGAAAAAGCTTTATACGCTACGGTAGCCAGTCTTAAGTAGAATATGCTATTTTTCTAGCAGATCTAATTTATCAGGCTTTCCATTCCAGTCATCAGCATCGTCCAAACCATCTTTAACTTCAGTAATAACAGGCCAATTTGCGGCCAACTCTGCATTTAAAGCAATAAATTTTTCTTGTCCTTCTGGTAGCTCATCTTCAGCAAATATTGCTTCAGCTGGACATTCTGGTTCGCATAATGTGCAATCTATACACTCATCAGGGTCGATTACTAAAAAATTGGGGCCTTCATGAAAGCAATCCACAGGGCATACGTCAACGCAATCAGTGAATTTACATTTAATACAGTTTTCTGTGACGACAAATGTCATATTGGTTATCCGAGTTATAAGTTTTTAAAAATCTAGTGGTATATTATCAGAAAATTAGCGATTGAAAAGTAGAAAATTTCTCTAGGTAGGAGGGGTTTTGGTAATGTAAGTTTATTATTATTGAGGGATTAGTGTCTAGGTTTTTCCTAGGATGTTTTAATTCGATTCTACACTAGAAAATGAAAATAGAGACATAAAGTTATTTCTTCCAGAATTAAGTTTTCTTTGCTGGGTATTCTTTAGAGCAATAAAAGCTTCCTTTTTTAACTGTTCATCTGCGTACTGCTGTTCAGGACGGCTAGGAGCATTTATTGCAAGTTGAAAATATTTTTGTGCTTCATTAACTTTGTTTTTTGTTAAAAGATAATCAGCATAAAAATAGTTTGAATCAATACTTTCTGGATTAATTTCTAAGCCTTTTTTGAGTAGTCGCTCGGCTTTTTTTTGGTCACCAAATGAAATTGGCCATCCTGGAGTTAAGTAATAGAGCGTGCCAAGGATGACAAAAGCGGCTCCATCCAAAGAATTAGGATTCAGTTGTATTGTTTTTTCAAGTAAGGTTTTTGCTGTATTGATCGAGTCAAGTGCTGTAAAAGGACTTTCAAATTCTGCGTTTGTTGCAATGACTAGAGCTTGCCAAATTAAAGGCTCTACGGCTTCAGGGTTTTTTTCTGATAACTTTTTTATCTTTTCCAGAAGAATAGGGTAACCCCTTTTTTTTTGGACAGTATTTTGGTTATAGTAAATTCTTGCCCATTGAGATTCAATATTGTTAATCTCAGGCATTATGCTG
>CAZZIX010000462.1:0-1739 GCA_964654345.1 uncultured Methylomarinum sp. | reverse complement strand
AAAACTGATTCCACTATTAAAAAACAAAGGCCTACGCGTTGGACTGATTAAACATAGTCATCATAACTTTGAAATTGATAAACCTGGAAAAGACAGTTATCGACTTAGGGAAGCCGGGGCAACTCCGGTCATGTTAGTTTCAAGTCATAGACGCGCAATAATTACTGAATTTAATACTTGTATAGAGCCCAGATTAGATGATCAATTAAACGTTTATGATCAAACTGAACTGGATTTAATCCTTGTTGAAGGATTTAAGACAGAGCAATTTCCAAAAATTGAACTCCATAGGCCTTCTTTACAAAAAAAATTAATATTCCCCGGCGACCCATATATTATCGCAATAGCAACAGATGAAAAAATCAACCCACCCTCATTTCATACAAGCTTATCAGCTTTGGAAATTTCTGCATTGCAACACCCTCCTATTTTGGATATCAATAACCCTGAAATGATCTCCGATTTCATCCTTAACAGATTTTTACGGAATAAACATGATTGACTCTTGTGCTGTTAAAACAAACAGTCTCATTACTATAGAACAGGCATTACAAAAAATTAACCAAACTATAACACCGGTTAATCATACTGAACGAATAATACTTAAAGATGCACTGGGTCGGATCTTGTCTACTTCCGTATTTTCTCCTATCAACATTCCTCCAGATAAGAACTCTGCAATGGATGGTTATGCATTTTCCAGTGCAGACTTAAAACCCAATCAGATATTCACCTTAACTTTAGCCGGTACCTCGTTAGCTGGAAGGCCTTACACAGAGATATTAAAAAAAAATGAATGCATAAGAATTTTTACCGGAGCTGTGGTACCTGAAGGTTTAGATAGTGTCATTATGCAAGAACATATTGAAAAAAACGGTCAACAAATCATCTTTCCCATAACTACAACAGCTAAACAAAATATTCGGTTAGCAGGTTGTGATGTCAAAAATAATACTGAACTATTATCTGCACCGAAAAAATTATCTTCCATAGATATTGGACTTGTTGCATCAGCCGGCATATATGATTTAGTTGTTAAAAGAAAAATAAATATAGCCTTTTTTTCTACGGGGGATGAATTATGTCCGATTGGCAAATCACTAAAACAAGGACATATATATGACAGCAACCGTTATCTTCTCAGTGGATTACTTGATAATAATAATTTTAACATTAGTGATTTAGGTATTATCGCTGATGACAAACAACGTATAGAAGATACCCTTATTTCAGCTGCAAAAACACATGATGTCATTATTACTACGGGTGGTGCCTCAGTAGGAGAAGCTGATTACATCAAACAAATCTTGGGTAAAATTGGTGATATAGGTTTTTGGAAAATTGCAATTAAACCAGGCAAGCCTCTCGCTTTTGGAACAATTAAAGACTGTTATTTTTTCGGTTTGCCAGGCAACCCTGTTTCAGTAATCGCTACATTTCACAAAATAGTTACACCTGCACTACATCAGTTAGCTGGAATATCAGGGGAAAAGACTTTTTTTATTCGTGCTAACTGCACAAGTCATTTAATAAAACAGAAAGGGAGACAGGAGTATCAGCGAGGAATTTTAACTCAACATGAATCCGGTGAATTCTTTGTTGAATCTGCGGGTAAACAGGGTTCAAATATAATGAGTGCAATGAGCAAAGCCAATTGTTACATTGTTTTGCCCAGTGATTGCGAAGGTATATCAGCGGGTCAAACGGTTAAAGTAGAACCTTTTGGAACATATATTTAA
>CAZZIX010000461.1:0-1741 GCA_964654345.1 uncultured Methylomarinum sp. | reverse complement strand
TAATTTTGGCTTTCTGATGCTTGATAGTTATCAAAAACAACATCCATAAAGTCGCTACGAATTCCAGCATAACCTTTTTTTAAGATAAGTCCAGCATCTGCTCCAGTATCTTCAGCCTGCAAGACTTGAGTCCAGCCAAGTCCTAGCTGACGGTCGTTAAGGTACATTGTAATATCTACAATACCTTTAGCATTAGTAGAAATTGCTGTCTTAATTCCAATTCGCTGGTTGATAGGAAGCAGGTTTGGAAGCGTATCACGATTGTAATTGCCTGAGTATACTGAAGTTGATTTTAGCGTGTAATACTTGCCGTACAGCTTTTTTTTAACAACCGCATAACCATCAACTCTTATTCCAACGTAATAAAGATTATCACCATCCAGATAGCGATGAAAGAGTAGAACTCCATTGGATTGATTTCTGTTTGGACTATCTGATAGATTAATTTGTTTAATATTAAAATAAACTTGCTGAGTGAAATTTTTAAATTTAGCTGCTGTTACTAAACGTAAGAGATTTTGCGGTCGATATCCATTGTCGGTATCAACTGGGTTTGACTTGGCATATAACAACCTGAACCGGTCATTTTCTGAAAGCTTTCCTAGTACTGTACTTGCCCCGTTTTTTGTTTGGTATAGATATCCTCCTGAGTTTAACCACCAGTTGGGAGCAGCATGTCTGTTTGCATGATTTTTTTCGGTGAGTTTAGGTTGGTCTGCGTTGTCAAAGCTATCACTAAATGAGTTTTTAGGCTCAGTAGAGCAATTAGTGAAAAATAAAATAGAAAAACAAATAAATATATGTGATTTTAATGACATAGACAAATTTATACTGTTGATTGAGTATTCAATGCAAGTTTTTTAAGGCTATGAGGTTAAATATAACATTTATTCGTTGCTGTTACTGATCACTATAAGTACTTAACAAGAAAAATAAAGAAATTATTTTTGTTTAATTTATAGATTGCTGTAGCTTGTGGTTGGCTGGTAACCGATTGATTTTTAATGAAATTAATTTTCTGCTTAAAGCTGTGGATATAGCTGGTAAATCAAAATTTCAATGAACAAATAAATATTCATTGTTTATTAATTTTAATTTGATTAATATAACTCAACTAGTAGGAAAAAAAAAGAGGGCTAGGTCTATTTTGAGAACTAGTTCAAATTTTTTAATGTAAATATCAGTGGTTTGGAACAATTTATTTTTGGAACAGCTATTAATTTCGATCAAATTGTTTAGTTGAAATACTATTGCAATAATCAAGAATAAATCACTTTAATATAGATTTTTATTGTCAGTTACCTAGCTAGAGACTTCCTTTTTTCAATCACGAATATTGTTTTAATTTTCGTTTTTATAACCCTAGATTGTAAACTTTATTTAAGAGAGACTTCAATATGCCACAAATGGAAAAAGCAACGTCTAATTTTGGGGAACAAATTGCTTTTTTTAGGAATCCTGCATTACCAAAGGCAAAAGAAAAAAGTAGAGTTTTAGTTCGTATAGTAGCTATAGCACTTATTGCAATTTCAATGGCTGTTGTTTTTGGACTTCGCTGGGGAAATATAACTTACTATTGGTATCATCCTTTAGTTAACGCCTATTCAATTGCAATAGCAGGGTTTATATTTTCTCGTTTTGTACTATCGCTTTTTTATAAAGCACCAGAAGACGTGGGTATCTCACCAACAGTGAGCATCATTATTACGGCCTTTAATGAAGAAGATGCTATTTATAAAAC
>CAZZIX010000460.1:0-1743 GCA_964654345.1 uncultured Methylomarinum sp. | reverse complement strand
AATTATGTCTAATCAAAACATACAATCCATAAGTTTATCTAAACTAGAATTAGATAAAGCTAACCCAAGGCTCCCCTCGAAATTTAGGAAAGGGAAACTTTCTAAAGAAGATATTATCAACTGGATGTTAGCAGATGCCAGCATTATTGAACTAATGCTGGCTATAGGGCATTCAGGCTTTTTTATTGGTGAAGCTTTACTTGTAATTAAGGAAACAAGTGGCAATTACACTGTTGTTGGAGGCAATCGAAGGTTAGCTTCAGTATTTTTGTTAAATAATCCAGAACTAGCTAAAATACATAAGAAAAAAGTAGGTCTGGTTATTGATGAAACAACTGAAAGACCCCAAGATATCCCTTGTATAGTATTTAGTAATAGAGAAAAAATAAATAAATATTTAGGTTATAGGCATGTTACGGGGGTCAAATCTTGGGGAATATTGCAAAAAGCTAGATATCTGACAGAGCTTCAAAAGGACTACTCTGATATTTCTTTTACAAAGCAATTTAAGGAATTGGCAAAATCAATAGGTTCTCGCAGTGACCATGTGCGAAAATTGTTAATAGCTTACCAAATATACGAGCAGATAGAAGATAACGGCTTCTATAAAATTAGAGACTTGGACGAGACTTCAATTTTCTTCAATTACTACACTGATTCACTTAGCAGAGACTCTATAAGGAATTTTATAGGAGTAGATATTAAATCTGAAGCTCCATTAGAACATTTGGAAAATTCCAAGCTTGAAGAATTAACTAAGTGGTTTTTTGAAAAGAATGACCAAAATAAAACTAGGGTGATAGGTGATAGTAAGCATTTAAGTATGCTAGATAAAGTCTTAGGCAATGAAGAAGCAAGTGAGTATTTTCGAGCAGGTAGTGGTTCAATTCTAGATGCTTTTCAAATAGTTTCAGTATCAAGTGATTCCTTTAATCATGAAGTAGAAATGGCTTTAGCTGGATTGAAAAGAGCACAAAATATAATTCATAAAGTTGAAAAACATACGAATAGCGATGCGGTTAAAACTAAACTGAAAGAGGTATTCACTTTAGCTAAAAATATGAAGTCGATTGTTGAAGCTACAGAGGATAGTGAGTGGGATGATTGAGTTTAAAATCCTAGAAAAAACACCTTCTTGCGCAAGAGATATAACACATCATTATTGTGATTATATTGAGTTAATTACCTTATGTGATGGAGCCGATGGTTTATCAAATTCAGATATCTATGACAGGTTTCTTGAAGATGAAAAAATTCAAGAAATTGGCTCGGAAGATGGTGCAGAATCCAATGAAACATGGGTGGCTGAAATAAACACATGGTTTTTCGAATTGGCAGTCAGGACCTCTGCATATGGTGAAAACTACCCTTTTGAATTTAGAGAAAATAGGTTTTTGCTAAAGGATAACTTAAATGACCATCACTACATTTATTTAGGCTTATTGCTCTGCTCTTCTCTAAGATACATTGAGAATAGTAGCGTATTTTCAAGTGCCTTCGAATATGCTTCATTATGTGCGATGAAAGAATATTTACCTAAATTGGCTGAGGTACATATTTTTGGAGTGTCTAGTAGAAATGAAGGGTTATATACAGGGAGTCTAGAAAATAAGATTAGAAAACTTTCTGAAGACACAAATTACCCAGTTAGCTCAAGACCAAATACGTTCAGATTTAGAGATAATGGTGATGGAGGAGTAGATATAGTTGCTTGGTTGCCTTTTGACGAAGACAGTAACTTAG
>CAZZIX010000459.1:0-1753 GCA_964654345.1 uncultured Methylomarinum sp. | reverse complement strand
GCGGCAGCGAAGCTTTTTTCAATGCCTGGCTCATGGGCTGGCCACGCGTTTCGGTCTTCGACGGGGGCTGGTTTGAGTGGAGCAACGACCCGGATAATCCTTATGAAACAGGAATTCCGGAGGGAAATATCCGATAATCTTTCTCATTTAGGTAATAGAAAATTATTTTCGGCAGGAGCATGATGCTATCATCCTCCCTGTTTCGAAGTAAAATGTACATTTTGTGGGATAAAAATATTGACGTGCATTAGAAAAATTTTCACAATAGGGAAAGATTGTATCTTTGTTAAATGAAGAATTCTGAAATTAAAATCTACAAAACGCCTGAGGGGAATGCTTCTATAGAAGTAAAATTAGAAAAGGAAACGGTTTGGTTATCTCAAAAACAAATGGCTGAACTTTTTGATAAAGATAGCGACACGATTGGACTTCATTTAAGCAACATTTATAAAACAGGAGAACTAGATGAAATTTCAACTACCGAGAAATACTCGGTAGCTCGTCGAGAGGGGAAAAGAAAAGTTAAAAGAATAATAAAATTCTATAACCTTGATGCTATTATTTCAGTTGGTTATAAAGTTAATTCGAAACGAGGCGTCCTTTTCAGGAAATGGGCAACACAGTTACTAAAAGATTACTTAATAAAAGGGTATGTTATCAATCAACAAAAATTACAAAAGCAAGCAGAACAACTAAATGAATTGAAAGAAACCATAAAAATACTAGGAAATACTTTTGAATATAAAGAGCTGACAAATGATGAAAGCAAAGGGCTTTTAAAAATCATATCTGATTATTCCTATGCACTGGAAATCCTTGACCAATATGACTATCAATCGCTGAGAATTGAAAACACATCCGGAAAAGAAGTTTACAAATTAACTTATGAAGAAGCGATTAAACAAATACAGATTGTCAAAAAAGCTTACGGAAACAGCGACTTATTCGGACGCGAGAAAGACAATTCCTTTAGGAGTTCCGTTGCAACAATATATCAAACCTTTGGTGGTGGGGATTTATATCCGAGCATTGAAGAAAAAGCCGCTAACTTATTGTATTTCATTGTAAAAAACCATTCATTTTCAGATGGAAATAAAAGAATTGCAGCATTCTTATTTCTGTATTTCCTTGAAAGGAACGGGTTGCTTTTTACAGAAACAGGGCAAAAACGAATAGCAGATAATGCATTGGTTGCATTAACACTAATGATTGCAGTGAGTAAACCGGAAGAAAAAGATATAATGATAAAAGTAATAGTGAACTTAATAAATAAGAATAATTAACGGCACGTCAACAGCAAGTGTATCGCCCATGCCTGCACACGTTACCAGAAATAAAATTCCAACCTGATATGAACAAACAAAGTAAGCTTTTTCTAAAAAAACAACCAACGTTAAAAGATTTCCAGCAATACGTCCGGAACTTAGTTGAAGAGCGTGGTTTTGAAAATGACAATATCCCGGAAATATTTATGCTTTTAAGTGAAGAGATGGGTGAGATGGCGAAAGCTGCACGTAAACGGATAAGTATGAAAACGGATGATAATTCGCATAAACCGGACTTAGAGCTGGAAATTGCTGACGTTTTTATTTACGTATTGGATATCTGCAACCACTTTGATGTGGATTTGGAAAAAGCTTTTCGTGATAAAGAGGAAATCAATAAAAAAAGAACTTGGGAGTAAATTGAGGGAAAGATTTATGAAATTATAGCTCATTGACACCCGGACCGTTTTGGGATATCTTCATCTTGT
>CAZZIX010000458.1:0-1770 GCA_964654345.1 uncultured Methylomarinum sp. | reverse complement strand
TAGTTGTCTAAATTATTTTTGTATTTCTTAGTTATATGGAAGTTTAATTGCGTTTAGCTCATAGGTTTCTTCGGTCTCCAAGGGTGTATTTAAATCTGTGAATTTTTCTTTAGCTTTTAAAATAAGAGAATCAAGGATTTCATTTTTTAGTTTTTTATCTATTGTTTGTCCTGCAATACCATCAACGCTTTTCCAAGACTCAATAGAATCTATTGGTGCATGACTTACTAGCCAGCGAGCCGCAGTAACAGAGGGAAGTTTTTCTCCACCTTGTTGTTCTAGTGCATCAAACAGAAGCTTGCGGTTACTTTGTCCGCTTTTTTCCTTAAGCCCAAAACTATTTAAAACGCTATGCATTTCCTTGCGCATAATTGTTTTGGTGGATTGCTTTTTCCTTTTTACGTTACCGAGAATAAGCAGGGAATAATCAGGTGTTGATAAGTTTTTTAGTTGTTCTAGCACATGATCATGATCAAGCTGGTGCATTGCTCGAGAGCTGAAAAATACGGAAACGGAACCATTTTGTAGTGGCCAGGTGGTGTTGCCATCCATCTGGATTAGCTGAGGACTATTTTCTTGTTCTTGAAATCGTTGTCGATAGATATCTAACATTCCGTTAGATAGGTCAATACCAATATAAGGGATGGGTAAGTTTTGTAGAAAATAGCCAATTTCACCTGTGCCAGCACCTATTTCTAGAAACTGACCTTTTAGGTAAGGTTTGATCATTTGATCTAAAGAGGCAGCAATTTTTTGAGCTGTTTTTTTACCTAGTCCGGTGCGTTTGTCGTAGATGTCTGCCTGATCGTCAAATTGCATTTGTTATTATTGTTAGTTAGAAGCAATAGTTGTATCTTTATTAAACAAGCACAACAGCAATATTGATGCCAATAGGGAAAGTAGCTATTTTAGAGGGGTGATTAAAAGTGAAGTAAATAAAAATATTGTAGGGTTGGCTACCGTCTTTTTGACAGCGCAACACTATATTTTTGCTAAAAATGTTGGGTTAACGATAGAGCTGTTAGCCCAACCTAGCTATTCTTTACTTTACTTTTAATTATACCTGATTTTGATTGGATCTTTTTACTACCCTTATAAAAAATAAAGTGGCATATAACCTACTTTTTCGGGATAAGTAAATTAATATAACATAGTTATTTAACTTGATTTATTTTTCTTCTGATTTGTTGATTTAATCAAGTTTGAAAGTATGGTTAAGATTCACTATAATCGCGCCACTATAAAAATTTTCTTCGTCAAATTTCTGAATGCTCTTGGAGCCATGCTCTGAACTTTGCATTAAATAACTAAGTTTAATTAATGTGAGTGAATTTTAGAATTTATTTTTTTTCGTTTTATTCTCTGATAAAACCAAGTTTATGTCCGTAATAACTCGTACTCTTTTGCTTTTAGTTGTTTCAAATTTTTTTATGCTTTCAGCATGGTACTTACATTTAAAATATCTGGATCATAAGCCATGGTATATCGCTGCGATCGTTAGTTGGGGGATTGCATTTTTTGAATATGCAGTTCATATACCTGCTAACCGAATTGGTCATAGTGCATTATCATTGTTTCAGCTACAAATAATTCAAGTAGGAATGTCATTGCTGATGTTTATTCCTTTTGCAATATTTGTTATGAACCAGCCCTTTAAAACCGATTATTATTGGGCTGCGCTTTGTATGGCGGCGGGTGCCTATTTTATTTTTCGTGCTTAAGGAACCTCTGATCAAGTCCAATTATTTTTAGCTTGCTAAAACTGCCGAT
>CAZZIX010000457.1:0-1780 GCA_964654345.1 uncultured Methylomarinum sp. | reverse complement strand
TTTGCTCATCGTGAATTTAAAGATATGGATAAAGCTGACCGTATTAGGGCGTGTTATTTACATGCTTGTCTGCTTTATGTTCAGCGTGATTACATGACAAATACAAGTTTGCGTGAGCGTTTTGGTATTGAAAAAAAGAATAGCGCTACGGTATCAAGGGTTATTAAAGATACTTTAGGGGCAGAAGAAATAAAACTTTATGATGAAGATACGGGAAGAAGGTACATGAAGTACGTTCCGTGGTGGGCTTGACCTGTATAAAAACATGTTGTCTTTTTGTTTTATTTCTCTTTGATGGTCATTTGATAGATTGCTTATTTTAACGTGGTTAAAAATAAATACTCTATTATTATCATATAGATATGTTTTTATTCTTATTTGATGGTCATTTGATAAGGCGGGTAAAACGAATGTCTAAAATACAGGAATAAATTCCATTTTAGACATTATTTAGAAATTTGAAGGAAAAATATGCCAAATTTTGTAGATGTAAGTTATGCACAAACAGGTGATAGCCTTAGCACTAATCCACTGGGTATGCGTGATATGCAGGCGAAAGCCTTTGAAGCTAAGGATGCCCAGTATATTTTATTAAAAGCACCGCCTGCATCGGGTAAATCACGCGCTTTAATGTTTTTGGCTTTAGATAAACTCTATGAACAAGGTGTTAAAAAAGTCATTGTGGCGGTGCCTGAACGCTCAATTGGTAGCTCCTTTTCCTCTTCCGATTTAAGCAGTTATGGTTTTTTTGCTGATTGGGAAGTTGAGCATCAATATAACCTGTGTACGGCGGGTGGTGATAAAAGTAAGGTGAGTGCTTTTGTCTCTTTTATGGAAGATTCCAGTGCTACCATTTTGGTGTGTACACATGCCACGTTGCGCTTTGCCTTTAATGCGGTGGATGAAAGCCAGTTTAATGATTGTTTAATTGCGATTGATGAATTTCATCATGTATCGGCCGATGCAGATAACCGTTTGGGTGAGGTCATGCGCTCGATTATGTCGAATACATCAGCGCATATTATTGCTATGACTGGTTCGTATTTTAGGGGGGACAGTGTGCCTGTTTTATTACCCGAAGAAGAGGCAAAATTCACTAAGGTTATCTATAACTATTATCAACAGTTGAATGGGTATAAATATTTAAAAACGCTGGGTATTGGCTATAAGTTTTATCAAAGAAGCTATTTAACTGCAATTGATGAAGCCCTAAATACGGACTTAAAAACGATTTTACACATCCCTAATGTGAATGCGGGTGAATCTACCAAAGATAAGTATAAAGAGGTTGATAGTATTCTGGATATTATCGGCAATGTTGAGTTTCAAGATGAAGAAACGGGCTTGCTTCATGTAAAGCGTAGCAGTGATGGCAAAATTATTAAAGTCGCTGATTTAGTCAATGATAACCCGAAAGACAGGGATAAAGTCTCGGCTTATTTGCGAGATATGAATGATGTTGATGATCTGGATTTAATCATTGCCTTAGGCATGGCGAAAGAGGGATTTGATTGGCCTTATTGTGAACATGCTTTAACGGTGGGGTATCGGGGTTCTTTAACTGAAATTATCCAGATTATTGGACGTGCCACGCGTGATAGTTCTAATAAAACGCACTCACAATTTACAAATTTAATCGCTCAGCCCGATGCTGAAAATGATGATGTAAAGCTCTCTGTTAATAATATGCTCAAGGCGATTAGTGCATCATTATTAATGGAACAGGTTTTAGCGCCTAATTTTGTGTTTAAAACCCGAAAATTTCCTGATGAAGAGAATG
>CAZZIX010000456.1:0-1781 GCA_964654345.1 uncultured Methylomarinum sp. | reverse complement strand
TCAAGTGAGCTTTTTTGTCTGCAATTCTTTTTAGCTAATAATTTGACTCTGTTACAAAATAATAAGGCTCGACAAAAGAGTTGTTTTTTTAGTTTATGTATTTTTTGTTCTTCTTTATCAGTCGGTGGTTTGACAGTATTAAGGTTTGTATTGAAATCAAATAACTTTGGTAGCGGCATAGACTCTACAGAAATATAAAATTAGCTGATGGAGGTATTATGTATTGCTTGTGCGACATAAAGTGCCTTGTTAGAAAAAAATAATGAATACTCCTATTTTAAAAAGAAATAGGTTTTCTGATTTTCCACTTAAGAATCAATACCGGCCTCTTACTTGTCTGATAATGCCACTTCCAGAATATCGGTATACCTTGGGCAACCGCTCGTGATTGAATAAAGTACCGAAAAACAAAGGAGAATGATATGCAGACAAAAACAGAGGTATGCATCAGTGATAAAAAACATGCTGACTTGTATCAAAAAATAGTAGATTTTCCTCTAGATAATACAGAAGTAAAAGTGCCATTTTCTGTCCGATTAGCAATAGATAATGACTGGAGTCTGGATTACACACATCAAGTGATCGTGGAATATAGGCGGTTTTTATTCTTAATGATAGTTGCAGGGCATAAGTGTGCTCCATCTGATCAAGTTGATCAGGTGTGGCATCAACATATGCTGTATTCCCATTCATATTGGAAAAATTTTTGTACTAAAACTGTACATAAACAATTACATCACTGGCCTGCTGAGGGGAGTACTGAGTTTTATGACTGGTATGGAATGACGATTAATAGTTATATCCAGTTTTTTGGGCATCGACCACCTGAAAATATTTGGATTGACTCCGTTGTTCGCTTAAAGAGTAAAACTCATTTTATCCGAATAGACCGAGAAGAAAACTGGATTATACCAAAGTCGAATTTATTCAAGAATGTCAAAAATTCATTTGAACAAATAGGTTTCGCTTATCGTTTTAAATACAGACTATTAATTTCAGATTACTTTAAGAAAACACGGCTTAAGCATATGGATAAAGCGGGTTAGGGTGTTATATTTTAATTAAGACACAGGAGAATAAATCATGTTGAAATTTCTAATTTTAATCGTTATATTTTTTATTATTATAAAAGTACTTTTTGGAAAGAGCAGTAAAAACAAAGGATCAGGAGGTGGCTGGGACAGTTGGGGAGATGGAGGTGGTTTTGGTGGCGATAGTGGTGGTGGAGGCTGTGGCGGTGGTGGTTGTGGGGGAGGGGGTGATTAGGATGAAAAAAATATTCCTCCTTTTTATTCAGATATTCGCCATTGCATTATTAGTGTGGAGCTTTTCAGCACAAGCTGAAAGCTCTATTCATTGGTTGAATGAAAGAGAATATACAGTGACTGTTTCAGATAATAACAAACCCATTTTATCCATTGGGATTGAGTATCAAGGCAAAGCTCCAAAGGGTAATGAATTAATCAAGCATAACTGGAGAGGCATTGATACAGATTTTTATCATGAGACTTTTAAAAATCTGAGCGGGTCTAGTCTTGGCATTAAAGAAGTCAAATACTTTCTTGATCATGGTCAGTTACATACACCAAGGATTAAGGGAGAAAAAAAGATTGAGATGACATACGGAACCACTTTGATTAAGGCTAATGAATCATTGCTTCGAAATAATGCCTGGGTTTGGGCTAAAAGGGAGAATATTTTACACAGGATATTTATATTTACATACGGTAATCAGGAAATAGAAGTTGATATTCCTCTTGTTTATTACTAGTCCGGTAGGG
>CAZZIX010000455.1:0-1788 GCA_964654345.1 uncultured Methylomarinum sp. | reverse complement strand
ACTAAAAGTCTTGCACTAAAGTGCATAGTTTTTACTAACGGTTGAAACAATAAAGGAGAAATAATTGTTATAATTGAAACAATTCTTACAGTAATTATATGTTTAATCTCAACCAAATTAAACATTCTCTTGTTATTCTTACCGTACGGATTTTTTTTAAAAGAAAGAAAATAAAAAAATAGTGTAGCTAAAAACAGCAATAAATATATAACTTTTTCAATATGATTTTCAAGAAAGTAAGATACAGTTCCTACAACAATAATTAATATTAAAAATTTACTTCCAAGACTTTGGAGAACATCATATTCTTCTTCGTAACGTCTTATAAGATCAGAATCTGATTCATTTCTTCGTCTTCCTATTAGTTCTGCTTTACTTATTATCTTATTGTAATATTTTATACTTTCATCATCTATTTCTTTTTGTTTTTCAAGTCTAATTCTTTTTAACTCTTTATGTTTTTCACGTCTAATTTTTTTTAATCTTTCTTTCTTATCATTTCTATGGAACATAATTTCCACCATTTTTTAATAAAACTCATCAGCTTATTCGTAAACAGTGCAAACAGGAATACATAAGTACGCCTGAGTTATATTTTAGCCTAACAAGTTATTGACCAGACCGGTATATTTTACAGATATTTAAGTTCCTTTGTTTACAACGGCTAACAAGGCCCAGCTTATACCATAATAAACATCCACGCTGCAAACAGCGGGGAATATAACCCTAAGTGATTTAATGGGTTTTTAGGAATCTCTTATAATCTGAAAATCTTAATTTACAGGCACAACCAAGAGCAGCAGTAACCACTTTGCTATGAAAGTGTATGATTTTTTCTAACCAGGTATGCCCTATTTTTTCGAGCTGGACACAATAACAAGGCTTGACCTGTCTATCGTTTCCGCTAAAGTATACAAATGTCTAGAGAACTGACTACTTTTCTATTTATCAATAAACCTCTATACATTAATAGGCTCACCAACCTTAATATGGTGTCTTTTCAGCCAGTCATAAAGTGTTGAAGGCGCACATTCCACTATTTTTGCAATAGCTCTTTTGCTAACACCTTTTCTCAATAATTCCCGAATCACTTTTTCCTGGTTATCCAGCTTGACGTGTGCGGCTTTTCCTTTCGGTCTTCCCAACTGCATGCCTTGTGCTTTTCTTGCGGCTAATGCTTCTTTTGTGCGCATGGAAATGAATTCACGCTCTATTTGCGCCACCATGCCGAGTACTGTTGCCATGATGGTGCTGGTCATGTCGCCTTTTTCTGTGAAAACAAGATTCTGTTTTGCGATATGTACCGAGTAACCTGATTCTGCTGAGACTTCCAGAATTTCCAAGACCTGTAGCGTTGATCTCGCCAGTCTTGATATTTCGGCAACCACCAGGACATCGCCTTTGTCCATTGTTGCTGTTACCAGGTCACCAATTTTTCTATCCCGCCATTTCTTTTTTCCAGATACCGTGTCTTCAATAAAGGAAAGCTTGTCGATGCCGTGTTTGTTGCAGTATTCAAGTATTCCGTGGCGTTGGTTATCCACGTCTTGCTGATCGGTTGATACTCTCAAATAGGCGTAATGAGCCATGGTGTTTCCTTGTTCCGAATTAAATCAGTTTATGGTTTTTATTGTAGCGTATGTGTATGAAATAAACAACGTTATTCCGTGCATATGACGATGGTTTTATGGGTGTTTTATTCGGAATTTGGCGGTACTGTGAACCCTAATGACGTATTTAGGAAAGGTCGATTACAGAAACTAAACCGGATCATTGGCATGATCCGGT
>CAZZIX010000454.1:0-1795 GCA_964654345.1 uncultured Methylomarinum sp. | reverse complement strand
TCATCCCGCCGGGCTGATTATCAGGACAAATGGCATCTCAACTCGGTATTAGCCTTACAGAAATTCTGAAGTTTCAGTTTGGTGTATTTTATAGCGAATAAGTTGGGCTTTGTTTTAAGCCCAACTTACTTCATTTAGTTAGTTACGTACTTTCGCTAAATCACGCCATGTATTTCTACCCCCTCCCATTGTTCCATGAGGACTACTACTTCCTCTCCACCGATTCTGATTCCACCAATCTTCATCATCTTGCTTCACTGATCCATGAACAAGTGCATTAGGCAAATTTTTATGTGCAAATACACCATATGGAAAGCCTAAGTTAGGAAATTGATACATATTACCATTACCACCATCAAATTCGCAGTAATGAGTAACCCATAGTTTTTTAACCAAAAATTCTCTTTGACGAAAATTTGGAAATATATCACCGCTAGAACTATTATTATTATTATGCATTTCGTTTTCTTGATATCTTATTACTCGATGCGCACCTGATGGGCATAAGAATCCAAAACTAATTACAGAATAGTTATATTCATCACCAATAGATGCTAACGAACCAAACTGTAAAGAAGTCTGTCTATCAAGGCGACAAAAGTTCCAAGTAGTATTACGAGTTGATTTTGTAGCACCAATCCAACCACTTCTATCATTCGCATTACTACGGTCTTCATCATCCATTTTAATAGATACTGGTGTTCCTAGATTATGAGGGGGGGGAGGGGAACACCAATTTGGAGATTGAGGAATAACGCCTACATTATAAGTATGATTCCATAACCAGCTCCACCAGACTTTTTTTTCATTTTTCAATACAGTCTCTCTTTCTAAGCTAAGGGGTTCGTATGTAGACTTTGAAGGATCGTCTTCGTTTTTTCTAAGTACACATGGTTCATCAATACCTATTGCATTACAATAAAGAAGAGCTAAGTTCTCCCCATGTTTTTCCATAAATTTAGTAGTGTCAACCTTGGCACTATCAGGATATTCCTGATCTAACTCTTCAAGGTACTCGATAAATTTTTCGGTTGATTCCGATATTGGTTCTAGCGTATCCGCAAGTCTCTCTTCTTCAGGCGTTATTTTTGAGTTTTCCGCCGAAACCGTCAGAGAAAGAGAAAAAACGGCAATAATAGTACAAATTTTTGAAATATAATTTATATTTTTCATGATATATTATCCTCGTTAAAATAAGCAATAAATGTGAGTATTCGTTTCATTTTTTTTCCTTGTTTAAAAAATCAATTAATCTTTAACAAAATTCTATTGGATTTTATTTGAGATAAGACGTGCTTAGAATTTCCTAAGCAAAAACATTAAACCTTTTTATTTTTAATTAAAAAAGGTAATATTCACCATTGATTAAATGAGGTTATAGTCTATAGGCAGGGGGCGTTAACCAACAAAAAAGAGTAATTTCTTTGTGAATTATTTGGAAACTGAAAGGTTATTTTTCTTATCCTTCTGTGTTTATTTCCAACAATCAGTATTTCTTTGAAAATAGTTTTAATAGTAAAGAGCAACTCAGAAATAGACACACCTAAATTTGGAAAGTTTTAAAAAAAGTTCAACAGCTTATCTCACTATGTTACAGTTAGAGCATCTGATGCACTCATGCAAAGACATAGATGGAAATAAAAATTAACAGTTGCCGTAGGCTAACAATTGCATCCAGCTGACCGTAAAAAGCGTCACAAAATTTGCTATCGCAAATTTTTCGCCCCTTTTTACGTCAGCTGATGCAGGCGTTATCCGCGCCACTCCGCTATCGCTCCGTGGCGCGGATAATACC
>CAZZIX010000453.1:0-1799 GCA_964654345.1 uncultured Methylomarinum sp. | reverse complement strand
GATCGAAAAGCAGTCAATCAAGGACTGGATAATGATTGGTGGAAAAACGTTAAAGCAAGCTATAAGAAACCAAATATGACGAATGACGAAGCACTACGTTTTCTATTTACATTGGGTGCAACAAAATGGCAATACACCAATGGCGTACGCAATGTTGAAAGTATTAATCCCGATACTTGGAATCATGTACAGCCATTATTGGATCGTGAAGGTAATAATGCCATACAGCTTCAACTTTTCTATAGCTATGGCTCAAACCCACCGCTTTATCCACAATGGCAAGCCTACTTTCGCAAACATCAACCACCTACACTGATTGTATGGGGTGAAAAAGATGAGGTTTTTCCAGCAGCAGGCGCACATCCTTATAAACGGGATTTAAAAAAGGTTGATTTTCATCTGTTGGATACAGGGCATTTTGCTCTGGAAGAAGACAGTGATGTTATAGCTGAACATATTAAACGTTTTCTTAGTGTAAAAAATAAGTAGTCACTGAGGAACAATAAGACACCATTCACTACTCTATTTTAAAGTAGGTGGTTGAAATAACTATTGCCAAAATTTACGACCTGCTCTAAATAACAAAAGCTTGGAGAACCTATCATGAAACAGTATGCAAGTGATATAGTGTTTACAGAAAGTGTTAAAGCCATACAAACACGACACGGCTCAAGAAATTCTTATGCAAGAGTTGAGAAAAATTGGTGGCCAGACCGTATTACAGCAGAGTTAGCCAATTTTATTTCACAACGCGATTCTTTCTACATGGCAACCGTCAATGGTGAAGGACAACCGTACATACAACACCGTGGTGGCGCAAAAGGGTTTCTAAAAGTAGTTGGTGATAGGACATTGGGTTTTGCTGATTTTCGGGGTAATCGCCAATATATTTCATACGGAAACCTGGAGGATAATAACAAAGTTTGCCTATTCCTTATGGACTATCCAAATCGAACCAGAATCAAAATATGGGGAACAGCTGAGGTGATAGAAGATGATCAAGAACTGATCAATAAACTGTCAGATTCTGCTTATAAAGGTAAGGCAGAGCGTGCATTTATTATTCATGTGGAAACATGGGATAAAAATTGTCCGCAACATATTACTCCAAAATACACGCTTGAGGAAATGGCTGAATTAACTTAGAAAAATTAGTTGGATCACAGTTTCTAGCATAAGCTGTTGATTCCACAGTACTTCAAAAAATATCCGCCTAACATAAAGGTAGACTAAGATTTTTTTAAAGCACTGCGAAACTAGCCGCTTACACTATAAATCCGTGCCCACCTGATTATTCTAGGGTTAAAGGAACATGTAAAAGAGCATTAATTAAAAATTCAGGAGATATATTTGATAGAAACGCAATGTTGATCACTAGAATTAACATTCAATTTCACTCACTTTTATTGGATGTTTTCCTTAAATACTATTTTGGTGTAATACCAGTCACTTTTTTAAACTGGTTGATAAAATGAGCTTGATCGTAATAGCCCAAGTCATATGCTATTTCAGAAAAGGAACCGTGTTCGTTGGATTTAATATAGGATCTAGCCACTTTAATTCTTAAATTTCGAGAGTATTCTTTGGGGGTCATCCCAACTTGGGAGTTAAATAGCCGTTCAATTCTTCTCTGGTTAAGATCGAGAGCTTTCGACACTGATTCTATCGTGACTACTCCATTATGATTTTTGATTAATTCTAGTGACTGTTTAACAATGTTAGAGATGTTCGAATCAGACAGTAAAGATTTGCAGAGCCAATTTTCAATGGTTGAGACTTTCGCTGATAAATCTTAACAA
>CAZZIX010000452.1:0-1811 GCA_964654345.1 uncultured Methylomarinum sp. | reverse complement strand
CTGCGGACTAAAAATCATCACTTCGCTATCGCTCCGTTTCCCTGATTTTCAGCGTGGGTGAATAAGGTGGTAAAAAAAGTAGATGAATGTCTAATTCTTTCGCTTTATCCATGACTTTCTTGCACCGTTGATAACGTGCATTATCCATCACCAACGTCACTTTTGAATCAGGATGAACGCCGTTAATTTTGATTAACAATTCAACAATCGTATCTGAATTCACATAGGCATCATTAGTGATTGTAATGAGATTTGTTTCTCTGTTGCTGTAACCCGTAAGACGTACTTCGTAGGTTGGATGAAGCAAAGCGTAATCCGACATTTTTTTAAGGAAAAGGCGGAGTGCACTATCATTTTTCTGCTCTACGAGCTTCAAGATTTTGGCTTATTCATCAACCTAAATAAATCATCATATGTATCATTGAATAAAATATAAAGCATATTCTTAAATAAGCAGTATTATACTCTTACTTCGATTACAGTAACTGTTAAGAGACCGGCTTAAACTTGGAAAAAGCACACTCATTACTATGGATGATATTAAAGCTCATATAGCCCAAATTTATAAAACAGATGCGGCTCGATTACTAGCAGTACTTACTCGAATTTTTGGTGCCCATAATTTTGAATTGGCTGAAGATACACTCCAGGATGCCTTTAGTAGGGCGCTGATTTCTTGGCAGCAAAAAGGTATTCCAGATAAGCCGTCAGCCTGGATTATTCAAACAGCCAAGAATCAGGCAGTTGATACCATCAGAGCAAATAAAACCAGAACTAAATTTGCAGATGATTTAACTCAACTATTAGAAAGTGAATGGTCTCTTGGTAGTACCATTGAACAAGAGTTTCATGAATCGAATATTAAAGACGACCAATTACGCATGATCTTTATGTGCTGTCATGAGGATATAAAACCTGAAAACAGAATTCCCTTTATTTTAAAAACTCTCTGTGGATTCAGTCTTCAGGCTATTACCAGAGCGCTATTACTGCCAGAAGCTACCGTAAAAAAAAGACTTTTAAGAACAAAACAAAAACTTAAATATCACAATTTTGAATTTCCAATACCTGAAAAAATAATTGAGGTTATGGATACGGTTCACACTGTACTATATCTTTTGTTTAACGAAGGATTTCATAGCTCCGACGAGAAAAAAGCAACAAACATCATGTTCTGCCAAGAAGCTATTGGATTGGTCAACTTGTTAATTGACGAACCTAAAATAGCTAATCAAGAGACCTTGGCTCTATTCGCTTTAATGCACTTTCATATTGCCAGAATTGATTCAAGAGTAGATAAGGATGGCTTTAATATTCCTATTGATCAGCAGAATAGAAAGCTTTGGAAAATGGAGTATATTAATACGGCCAACTACTTTCTAAATCTAGTCAGCTTAGCTCCCAATCCTGCTTCAGGCCGATTTTTCTATGAAGCTTTAATTGCCAGAGAACACTGCCAGGCCATTGATTTTTATAAAACAAATTGGGGTATTATTGTCGAACACTATGAGAAACTAATTGAAATTACAGACTCCCCCATTGCGCGTTTAAATCAGGCCATTGCTATTGGCTATACTGGGGATATAAGTGCTGCAATTAAACAGATTGAAGCTATAGAAGGACATAAAACACTAAAATATTCACATATGCCTTTAGCCATATTAGCTCATTTAAATGCTAAAGCAGGCAATGAAAAACGAGCTTATCTATTAGCTGAGGAATCTAAGAAAAGGGGAGGCACTCCACAGGAGCATCGAGTCATGATGCATCAAATAGAGCGTCTCTTAATTGAAAAGTGATATTGAAAAGTA
>CAZZIX010000451.1:0-1838 GCA_964654345.1 uncultured Methylomarinum sp. | reverse complement strand
TACTATGGTTTACCGTTTTGAACGGTATGGAAATGAAATTAAATATGGTGCAAAATTGACGGTTCGTGAATCGCAAGTTGCTATTTTAGTTAATGAAGGTAGAGCAGCAGATTTTTTTGAACCGGGCATGTATGAATTAGAAACTAATAACATGCCAATTATGACCAGTTTAGAAAACTGGCCGCATGGGTTTGATAGTCCTTTTAAAGCAGAGGTCTATTTCTTTAATATGCATCGTTTTGTCGATTTAAAATGGGGAACAAAAAATCCCATTATGCTACGAGATCAAGAGTTTGGTCCCGTTCGACTGCGTGCATTTGGTAGCTATACCGTTAGAATTAATGATCCTTTAACGTTTATTAAAGAAATTACTGGAACCAATGGGCATTTTTATACCACTGATATTAGTGACCAATTGCGAAACCTAATTCTTTCACGCTTTGCGACTATTTTGGGTGAATCGAAAATTCCTATTCTTGATCTAGCGGCTAATTATGATGATTTAAGTGAATATGTTACCAGCAGAATAGCTTCAGAATTTTTAGATTATGGACTAGAAATAACCAAATTATTAGTTGAAAATATTTCTTTGCCTCAAGAAGTAGAAGAAGCTCTTGATAAGCGAACCAGTATGGGCATTGTGGGAAATTTACGCAATTATACTGAGTTTCAGGCAGCTGAAGCAATGAAAGCAGCCGCTGAAAACCCATCTGGAGGAGGCGCAGAAGGATTAGGAATGGGGATGGGATTTGCTATTGCTAATAAAATGGGAAGTTCACTCTCTACACCTCCGCCAATTCCAGCCGTCACTAATTATTTTATTGCTATTGATAGTAAACAAACTGGACCATTTAATTTGTCAGAACTTGAAGGCAAAGTTAATTCTAAGCAAGTAAAGAAAAATACTTTAATTTGGAACCAGCATTTAGTTCAGTGGACACCTGCGAATAAAGTTGCTGAGTTAGCTAGCTTATTCTCCATGACTCCTCCTCCTATTCCAGAACTAAAATCAGAGAAGAATTAATAAAATTGATTTAAAAGTACGTGAAAAAAAATACGCGACTCAAGCCTGGCAGCCAAGATAATCAATTTCCTTGCTCTCAGTGTGGAGCAATGCTGAAATTTAAACCAGGAACTCAACATCAGGTCTGTGAATACTGTCATCATCAAAATGAAATCAGTCAAAACTATGAAGTTATTGAGGAATATGATCTTCATCAAGCTTTAAGAGAACTTGCAAAAGCAAAACCAATTCAAATGGTGGAGCAAGCCCACTGTAATGCCTGTGGTGCAAATTTTAAGTTTGAAGCTAGTGTTCATGCGGGTGAGTGTCCATTTTGTGGTACAGATATAGTTACCAGTCCTCAAAAAATCAAGCCTATTCCTCCAAAGTCTTTATTACCCTTTATTATTACTGATGCTCAAGCTAAACATAAGTTTAAGCATTGGCTAGACGGGCTATGGTTTGCTCCAAATGAAGTTAAAAAATATGCTCGTAAAGAAACTAAATTACTTGGTATTTATCTCCCTTACTGGACATACGATAGTCAAACGGAAAGTAAATATCTTGGTGATAGAGGTGATACTTACTATGTAAATCAACGAGTTAATTATGTGCAAAATGGGCGCAGAGTTTCTTCTGTAAGAAGAGTGCCTAAAATCCGTTGGAGAAGCGTTAGAGGGCGCGTTGCACGATTTTTTGATGATGTGTTAATTGGAGCGAGCTTATCGTTACCACGACAAATTCTTGATCGGCTAGAACCATGGGATTTAGAAAACCTTGTTCCTTATGATGAAAAATATATTAGTGGTTTCCAAAGTGAGCTTTATCAAGTTGA
>CAZZIX010000450.1:0-1851 GCA_964654345.1 uncultured Methylomarinum sp. | reverse complement strand
GGGTCTGACCCTAAAAATCTTCAGCCTACCAACTATTTTTGAATTGAGCTTTAGTCATGATGGCGGATGGCGCAAGCTTATCCGCCCTACATGCTCCCTGATTTATACCTTATTTCAAAACGCCTTGAAGCAAGCTCATCGTATTATCACCACCCGCTGATTTGGCATAATCAAGAACAACAGGAACAAATTTTCCTGCCATATCAGGGCTTAAACCTAAACTTGAAAACTGCCCAGCCACACTTGCCAAACCACCGCTAGCACTCGCATCTGAAGAACCGCCGCCCATTGATGACGCACTTAACAAAGAACCAACACCTGGCAATGATTTTGTCACACTCGAAAAATCACCAGCACTCAAGCTCTTCTTTGCCAATCCAAAAAGTGCTGCTGTACCTCCCAAAGCCTGCTCATTACTCACACCTAACTGGCTGGTTAACATGCCAATCAATGCACTCGTACTTGAAGAGCTATTACCCATTTCCGGGATCATAGAACAACCGCTTAAGAGTAATAATAGCGCTGAAACGAAAGAGATTTTAAGTCGTTGGGTTTTCACTTTATTTCCTTTTTAAATAGCCAATTAAAGTCCAGCAATATATCGCAGTCGCACTGATACCTCAAGCGCTAAAGCAACCTATAAAGCTTGAACCAATACGAAAACCGTAACGTAATAGCAGCCCATCAAGTGACCACGGAAACCACTTTGAAAGCCCAGTATGGCAGGAAGCAAGACCCCGCTACTCTGTTGTGTTGAGATTTTTAAAAAATATTCCGCTTGTCCGTTATTTCCATCTTATACCTTATCATAAAAAAACCCATGTCCACTATAGCAACAAAAATGACCATGTGCTGTAATGTAGTTTTAAGCTCAGACTTTCCGACATGAATCGTGTGCAAACTGGTGCAGACAGTACACCGCAATTAACGCCACTCCAAACCTGCGGCTCATCCCCACGTAAGAGAAATAGAGTTTCGAATGCTATCGTTTTTAATTCGAGTCTGGCTCTAAAAATTAAATTCATTCTCATAATAATGGCGCATACTATCGCACTCCTCATGTGTTGTCCGTTTTTTCATCGGCCAAGCGTTTAATAAATTTGTATCGAAAATCTGGATCTGCGCTTACCAATCGGGAAAAGCTTTTTTCAAAAAAATCTGGCAACTCTTTTTGCACGCTTTCGGTAATTTTCATTTCTTTCATATTAAGAGCTATTGGCTGCTTTACAATGTTTTCATAAATTTGGCATAAATGATTAAAAGTAGAGTTGTCTCGAGCTTCATTACTGTTATTGCACGCAACTACAAAGGAGAGAATTCCAAAACCAAAGACTATTAATTTAATATTAAAATATCTAATTTTCATCATTATTAGTGATCGTCAAAAGAGGAAATCTAAATTTATATAACAAATATAAGGTGTGATATATTTCACCACAAGTTAACTTAACTGAATTTCCTCTCGTTCTTCATGAATTAACCATCCTTTAGCATCAATAGATTGCCATCGAAATGGGTCAACAATCAAAAAAGAAGATATGTACGTTGCTTTATTTTCTACTTTACCTATTTCTTCAACGTGCCAAATTTCGTCACCTGTGCGTGCTAGTACACGCTGTACAGTAGTTGCCAAACTTAGCCCAGTTGTATCCTACAGTAAACAAAAGACCTGTTACGCCGGATACCATCCCGCTATGCGGCAGTGAACTAGGTGCTATTGCATAAGGATTTGCTTATATATTTCTAAGCTGCCTATGCGGCAGTGAACTTGAAATGCCAATGATGCAATTAGCTCACACGGTAGGAGCCCCTGTTACCAGAAGCCCCCCGCACAGACCCGGACTTGCAGTT
>CAZZIX010000449.1:0-1853 GCA_964654345.1 uncultured Methylomarinum sp. | reverse complement strand
AAAGAATAGTTTATTGCCTATTGACAGGTAAACGGCTCATATGTGTTATGCTTTTCATACATTTTCTTGTAAATTCAGGTACTGTCTTCGATACCTCTTTCACTTACACCAAAACGTTTTAAACGAGTAACTAAGAAACTATCTATCACTATTCATTCTAGTCAAATTTGACCAAGCTCTAATTTTACGTTTAAAATCACGCCATTCCTTATGTGCTTCTCTAAAATCGTCATTTTTATCAAATCTTTTTAATAATGCTTGGGTTTCCTTATACGCTTTGTCAAGAATCGCATCACTGAATTGACATAATTCGACATTTTTATCCTGTTTTAGCTTATGCAATGAAATACTATTTTGCTTATCATATTCAGCCAAAGTGCTTGAGTATACTTCTCTACAAGCAAGTTCAAAAATTTTTTTATAAGGTGTTGGTAAATCTACCCACGCATCTTCATTTACGTGAACATCAAATGTGGTACTTGGTTCCCACCATCCAGGATAGTAATAATAACTTGCGGCATCATTCAAACCTAACTTTACATCGTCATGAGGAGACGTCCATTCAACAGCTAATATCTCGTTATTTTTTAACTGTCTTTTTGCTTCTGTAATATCATACTTAATACCAGCCTGATTATCTGAATCAGGAAAAATATTCATTCCCATTTTTTTTAAGACTAGTGCTCCCAACCCTGGGATTCTCATGGTCTTACCGTGAAGATCTTTTAAATCTACCTTTTTTTTAAACCATCCTCCCATCTGAGAGCCTGTAGCGCCAGCAGGAAAAGGAATTACATTCAAACCTTCTTCTTTTCGATAGAGAGATTGAATATAGGTTGGTATCAATTCCAGTTTTTCATCAATTTCAGTACCTTTTTTTACGTGATAAAGCCAAGCTGTTTGTTCTTGTGGAGTCAACCCAAAAGGAATAGCACATCCAAAATACAGAATCTTATATTTTTCTGTATCGTAATAAGGACTACTATATCCACATTGTATTTTATTGTTGTTAACACTAACAGCCTCTAATATGTCATCTATGTCATCCGTTTTTAGACTTTTCCCATCTTTTTCCCTAACTACTTCGATTTTAAAGCGACCACCTGACTTTGTTTCAATAAGTTCGCTAACCTGCTTAGGAGCATTATATAGCAGAGTATCTTTGTATTCATCACCCAGAAAAGTTTGCATTGTCCATGATTTTTTAGGGAATTCATTTAATGATTGAGTGCCCTGTTGTTCTCTAAACAAGTAACCCGCACCTCCTCCTACTGCAATTCCTCCCAACCCAGTTGCTACTGCAGCAGCACTAAGAAATTTTCGGCGCGGTCCAGAAGAAACTAGGCATATATCAGAAAGTGATTTAAATCTTCCGGCAATATAATCTATGTCTTTGATGTCCTCTTTTGCTGATTCATTTTCAGAAAAGTTTTTCAAATGTTTAGATAACTCTTCTGCTTTATCTTTCCCAATTACATTACCCATCTCCTTTTTTAAAGACTCAGAGTGTTCTATAAGTTGCCCTAATTCATTGTTCGTTGTTTCTCTTATTTTAATTTTCTCTACAAGCCGACTCAAGCACTCCGAAATCGATAAAAAATATTTAGAAAAATGTTCTTTGTCTGCTTTCCTAGCTTTATGAAAAGCACCCGTATATTTTATTAATCCATCTACAAAAAAAGTAAAATCTTTGAGCATTTTCAAAAACCTTAGCAAATATTATAAAAATCGAATCATATCATTTTTGCAATTTATTTGCATATTTTTGGAGTAACAATATTTACAGTATTTATAATTGCATAACGCGTCGTTGACGGGCAGTTTGGCATTGATAATGGCGGCGACAGCGACTA
>CAZZIX010000448.1:0-1862 GCA_964654345.1 uncultured Methylomarinum sp. | reverse complement strand
CCCTCTTGTTTGATGATTTTTTGCATTGTTTTGATATGTTTTTATAAAAAATACATCATTAGGCAATTGAATTGATTTTATTTTTTGTGATAATACCCAGTTTGAAGGAGGGAGGATGTCATTATTTAATTGTTCAAGCCTAGCTGATACGATATACTCATTCCCCACTTTCTCAAGTTTTATAGTTATTGACTGAATATATTTTTTTAAAAAATCTAGCTGTCCATTAATCGTTTTTGATTGATAGGTCATTAGTTTTTGCTGAAAATGGGAAGTAGATTTTTTAGTGTTTTTGATGCTTTTTAAAACAAGGTTACCATCAATATTGATGGTAACCTGAGCCAAAATTGTTTGAGTTTGATTTTTATTTGATATACCCAGTTCAAACACTTCCTGCATTGATTGTGAGTCTACATTAAAGTTAGCAGTAAAAACCCAGTCATTTTTTTTCTCTGGCACCTCAAGGTGCAAAATGTTTTTGTTTTTTTTTGTCGAGCTAATTGATACAGCACCTTTATCCACTTTCAAAAGATTAGTATCAGGGTTTACAACTGTCCATTTTCTGGACAAAGATTTTTCAATAAAATCATCTCTAAAGACAACTTTACCTTTGTGTGCTCTTCCTTCAATTTTTTCTTTGATGCTTTCTAAGCTTTTTTCCATCTCTTCAATATTACTGACAAAATAATATTCGCCACCACTTGCGTCTGCAATACTTGAAAGCTCTATTGTTTCATCTTCGTTTACGTCAATACCAAGAACATTTACTGTGATTCCCTGTTCTTTAAGTATACTGACAACTTCATTAACATCACCTCCACAAGTATCCTGGGTATTTGAGAAGAGAATAATCATTTTGTCTCCTTTTACCGCATTCAATGCTTCACCAGCTTGTTGTAGTGCTTTGGCAATCGGCGTTGATCCTTGGTCTGGTTCCAGCATTTGTACATTTTCCACTATAGCTTCGGTATCTAAAGGTGCTAATGGATTGATTATTTCGATAGCAGAGCAGTCTCTATCTCCCTGATGCCCGTATACTTCTACTCCTACATTTATGTCCTTTGGTAACGCTACTATCAAAGCCTCAAATATTTCCATAGTACTTTCTATTTTGCTTAAATCTTTTAGTTTTGTATGTTTAGAAAATTTTCCGGACATTTGTTCTGAAACATCGAAAATAAACAGTACATTAGAAGATGCCCAAGCTAGATTTGTAGAAATAGATCCTACTAATAAAATAATAGCTGAAATTATTACGTTGAGTTGCAATCTTTTTTTCATATTTTTCTCATTTATTTAGGCTTTACTTTTCTTTAATTAATTATACTGTTTATTATTATATTTTGAAAAATCTTAAGCATTTTTTTACAATATCTGTATGAGATGCACAAATTTTTTCTGGTAATTAACAATAATATTTTATATTAAAACCAGCTTGGTACTCTTTTAGCTCTGTAATATTTGATCCATTACCCAAGCTGTTCGTGCTGCACTAACACCTGTACTAGGGCATTGTCCTATGCCATTCAGTTGATTAACGATGGTTTGAATCAACGGCTGTTGTACATGTTCTGGATTATCAATAGGAAAATTCTGCTCTCTACCTTTAGTGATTAATTGAACTGGCTCGGTACCAAATGACGAAAATACCAACTTTCCTTTATTTCCAATAATTTCTGTTCGGTCTTGTCGTTCAAAACTACTAAAACTCCATAGTCCTGTTCCTTGTACTCCACCGGCAAATACAAAACTGGCACTTACCGTATCTTCCGCTAGATATTTATTGGATTGATTACCGCTATGGCCTCTTGCTTTAACTATTGGTCCAAGCATAAAGTCTAGATAATCTAGAGTATGACAAG
>CAZZIX010000447.1:0-1868 GCA_964654345.1 uncultured Methylomarinum sp. | reverse complement strand
TTTATATTGGAATACGGGGTAGTTTTCAGACTCATTTCGTATTGGAGAAGGCTGTCATTCGTGTATTTGGTAGTTTTCTGCTATTATTTAAATTATAAATAATAATTATGGGAAGCATATGCCAAACTGTTCTTTCTGTGGTATTGAAGATAAAAAAGAATCTCCAGTATGCGAGTCATGTGGTGCTCTTAGATACCCAATAGAAAAAAATACTTCGTCCAAAACAGTCACTCGAAAAAAGAAATTGAAATTTACAGCATTTCTTGCGGCAACAATTGTTACCCCAGGTTCATTAATAGTGCTAGCACTGGTAGGGGCGAACCGTATTAATTCAAAAAAAAAAAATAAAAAAGGTTAATAAAGCCTTATTCCTTAGCTCCAAGCTCCTCACTATATTTTTGCCAAATAATTTTAAAAGTCTCTGTCATCGTCAGGTCATTATTCAGAACTCGTTTTGATATTTCTTCTTTAGAAAACCAATCTCCAGTCTCTATTTCATCAACATTCAAGGTAAATGGGCCATCATTATTGTTTTGATAAACCTGGATAAATTCCATTCCAAGCTGTTTTGTAGGTAAAAGTTTAAACAGTGGGAATAAGGCTTTATTTATATCAATACCTAATTCTTCTTTTGTTTCTCTTATTGCCGAATCAATGTATTTCTCACCGGCATCAACATGACCAGCGGCTGAAGTATCCCACAGTCCTTTATTAAGATCTTTTTTCATTGACCGTTTTTGTAGAAATAGTTCTTTTCTGCTGTTAAAAATTAATATATGTACCACCCGATGAAACAACCCAGAGGCATGAATAATATGACGTGGAAGGGTATCAATAACTTGATCATTTTTATCAACTACAGAGAGTAATTCAGTATTCATAATAACAGTCGATTCTTGAACTTATGTCGTGTAAGGTAGAGCTTTAAGTAACAAAAGTCTAATCTAAATAATGGCAAGAAGAAGCGAACATAGTCAGGAGGAAATAAAGGAAATGGTGCTTAAGGCAGCTGAAACCATCGTTATTGAAGAAGGTTTTAGTGGCTTAAAGGTGCGTAAAATTGCTATGGAAATAGGCTATACAGTCGGCAGTGTCTATATGGTCTTTAATAATATGGCTGATTTGAATATGCATATTAAAGGTAGAACGTTAGATGATTTGACTGAACAGCTTAATCAAATAAGCACAAATGATGATCCTGCGAAAATGATTGAACAACTTGCAAGTATATATCTTACTTTCGCCAACCAGCATTTTAATCGCTGGAGAATGCTTTTTGATTTTTCATCAATTGGCGATGATACAGTGCCAAATTGGTATCAAGATAAAGTGGATCATATTTTTGGTATAGTTGAATTTCAATTTAATCAATTGTCAACATCATATACTGATGAACAAACTAAACAGGCATCCCGCGCATTATGGAGTGGAGTGCATGGTATTTGTATTTTATCAGCATCAGGTAAGATGGATTTACTGGGGATAAAAAGTATTGAGGGAACTGTGATGTTATTAGTTAAAAACTTTATTAAGGGCTGGAAATTATAGTTACCTTATCCTCTTAAATTACAACAGTGAGGTTAGACTTTAATACGGCTTACTTAATGGATAATATTATAACAAACAATGATTTAATGGCGTAGGGTGGGTGAGCTTATCAAGCAAAGCGCGATAACGTAACCCACCATTTTTAATAAATCAATGAGTTGTCGGGTTACGTTTTTTTACTACGTTCAAAAATCTAACCCAACCTACCGTCTATTTCGTTGAAACTATAGAATTGACCCTTAAGGTTAGGCTTAAGTTAAATCTCACTTAGGATTCGGAATTTAATAACATACGAAACTTAAGTTTTTTCAGGGACAGCA
>CAZZIX010000446.1:0-1875 GCA_964654345.1 uncultured Methylomarinum sp. | reverse complement strand
GTAGGGCATTTAAAGAAACGGCAATAAATGTAAAAACAACCTGATTAATGGTTAACTTTGTAACTTTAATTTAAGGATTGATATATGAATTTTTGGAATAAAGATATTGAGAAAAAATTCTTCACGGAAGCAATGAAAAATTTTGCTTCGCCTGAACAATTATTTTATAAACTTACGGGAGGATATTTTGCATATGTCCAAAAGGGAAAGGGAGCGGAAGGTCAGACATTGCAGAGTAGAAATTCACTAATTGGGCAATATACAGAAAAATGGTGCAAAGATTTTTTCCAGCCTATTGCAAAAGAATTGGGATTATTTGCAGTTCATAGTGTTGTATGCCCTGAACTTGGATTAACAAGCCAAAGCGATGCCGATTTAGCATTTTGCACAACAAATGAAACTTTACAAAAAGCAGAAAATATAAAATTGCTCTTTGAAATTAAGATGAGCATTGTCAACAATTACAAATTTAAAAATGATCAAATAATTTTTATTGGCGACTATAAAACGCATAAAGGTAATCCGTCAATTCTTCGTTCGGATTCAATGTTGAAGGCAATTGGAAAATCTATTAACATTAGAGTTTCCGGAACAGAATCTACAAAAATCCCTATAATTATCCTTGGAAACAGCCCAATTACAATAAACTACTCAAAGAAAGTAGACTTCTTGAAAAAAGCTGGGATTATCCAAAGTTTCATTTCCTTATACCCAAATCCAACAAATGATTTTATTAAAAACACAGATGGTAAAGGATTCCAAACATTCAATGAATATCAAGACCTATCCAATTATATTACAGAAGTAGTTAATTCTGATATGAATTTCTTTTCTTCGATGTTACCTAAAATAAAATTAGGGCAAATAATTACTGTATCTGCGAAAGAAAAAGATGATATTTCAAAAGCAGAGAAGTTTTTAAGTTTAATAAATGAATAAGATGGAGAAAATGAAAACTACATATCAAAGAAAAAAAGGTACGGAGTCAAGTTCATTTGGAACGAACGGAAGAATAAATCACGATTCTTCAAAGTTCTATGATTCAAAATTATACAAAGAGTTAGCAAACAATAAAAAAGTTAACAAGGAAACCAATTTATTCCCGACCAACTTACTAAATACAACAATATTAGGTTCAGCAGAAAATATGTCAATGATCCCGGATAATTCATTGCATTTAATGATTACTTCACCACCTTACAATGTCTCGAAAGAATATGATGATGATTTATCATTATCCGAATATTTAGAAATGTTAAAAATGGTTTTCAATGAAACATATCGAGTGCTTGTCAATGGCGGACGTGCTTGTATTAATGTTGCAAATCTTGGGAGAAAGCCATACATTCCACTTTCAGACTATATTTCACAAATGATGATTGAAATTGGTTTTAATATGCGTGGTGAAATCATTTGGAATAAAGCATCAAGTGCAAGCCCTTCAACTGCTTGGGGTAGTTGGATGTCAGCTTCAAACCCAATTTTAAGGGATATACACGAATATATTTTAGTATTCTCAAAAGGTGATTATAAAAGAGACCGTAAGAGAATTGAGAAAGAAACAAAACAGAATTCTATTTCAAGAGATGAATTTATGGAGTGGACAAAATCCATCTGGACTTTTAACGCAGAATCAGCACGAAGAGTTGGGCATCCTGCACCATTCCCCATTGATTTACCTTATAGATTAATTCAGTTATATTCATTCAAGACTGATATTATTTTGGACCCGTTTATGGGTAGCGGAACAACTGCAATTGCTGCATTAAAAAGTGACCGAAAATATGTGGGATTTGAAATAAGTCAAAAATATATTGACTTAACAAAAAAGAGAACTGCACCATTTGAAAATATGTTAAAACTTGATTGACAAAG
>CAZZIX010000445.1:0-1887 GCA_964654345.1 uncultured Methylomarinum sp. | reverse complement strand
CTATTCCAGAGGAAGCCGATGTTTTACTTCTAAATACTTGTTCTATTAGAGAAAAAGCACAGGAAAAGGTGTTTTCTGCCATTGGGCGCTGGCGTAAGATTAAAAATAAACGTCCTGATGTGATTATTGGTGTCGGCGGTTGTGTGGCTAGTCAAGAAGGGGCAGCGATTCAAAAACGTGCACCTTATGTTGATATTGTTTTTGGTCCACAAACTTTACATCGCTTACCTGAATTATTAAATCAAGCCCGTGAGACTAAACAACGTGTTGTTGATATTTCATTTCCCGAAATAGAGAAATTTGATGCTCTTCCCGAACCGAGAGCTGAAGGACCCAAGGCTTTTGTTTCAATTATGGAAGGGTGCAGTAAATATTGTACTTTTTGTGTGGTTCCTTATACCCGTGGTGAAGAAATTAGTCGTCCGTTAAATGATGTGATTGCTGAAATTTCTACTTTGGCAGAGCAAGGAGTGAGAGAAATCAATTTGCTGGGACAGAATGTTAATGCTTATCAAGGCGATATGGATGATGGTGAGTTAGCCGAGTTTTCTGTATTATTACATTATGTTGCCGCTGTTGATGGGATAGACAGGATACGTTTTACAACATCACACCCAGCTGAATATAGTGATGATATTATCGAAGCCTTTGCAGAAATACCCGAGTTAGTCAATCATTTGCATTTGCCAGTACAAAGTGGAAGTAACAATATACTCGCTAAAATGAAACGGGGTTATACACGGTCAGGGTATCTTGATATTATGAACAAAATGAAAGTGGTTCGTCCTGATATTAGTTTATCCTCAGATTTTATTATTGGGTTTCCTGGTGAAACAGAGGAAGAGTTTGAAGATACGTTGGCGTTAATTGAAGAAGTAGGTTTTGATTTTTCTTATAGCTTTATTTACAGTGCACGTCCTGGGACACCAGCAGCAGAGCTTGAAGATAATATTTCTGAAGAGATAAAAAAACAACGTCTTAGTAAATTAAAAACCCGGCTTAACGAAATGACCATGGATATTTCGAAAAGTATGGTAGATACTGTTCAAACTGTTTTGGTAGAAGGTTTATCTAAAAAAAATCCTTTGCAAATGACGGGTAGAACCGAAAATAATCGTGTGGTTAATTTTACTGCTCATCCGCGATTGGCAGGACAGTTTGTTGATGTTATGATTACCGAAGCGTTACCTAATTCCTTAAGAGCTCGATTAGTCGAGTCCTCTGTTGATAAAATATTATAATAATAAGAACTACAACATTGACAGATTCAATTTTTTCCCAAGAAATAACCTTATTACCTGTTGATAACCGCCGTTTGTCCAATTTTTGTGGACAATTTGATGTTCATTTACATCAAATTGAAAGCCGTTTAAAAGTTGAAATAGCAAATCGGGGTAATCAGTTTAAAATCACCGGTTTTTCCAATGCAGTTAAAGCTGCTTGCGTCGTTATGCAAAAATTATTTGATGCCACAAAAGAAGAAATAATCACACCTGAACAAGTCCATTTATCTCTGCAAGAATCAACTGTTGATCAGCTAATAGAAAATGATTCAACTCCTGTTGAAACGCCAAATACTGTGTTTATTAAAACTAAAGATGGTGTGATAAAAGGGCGGGGTGATAATCAACAAAAATATTTAAAAAAAATATTCAGCCATGATATAAATTTTGGCGTGGGACCTGCTGGAACAGGGAAAACTTATTTAGCAGTTGCATGTGCTGTTGAAGCACTACAGACTGAAAAAGTAAGGCGGATTATTTTAGTTCGGCCAGCAGTGGAAGCAGGTGAAAAACTTGGGTTTCTACCGGGTGATATGGCACAAAAAGTAGACCCTTATTTACGGCCTTTGTATGATGCTTTGTATGCCATGCTGGGTTTTGAAAA
>CAZZIX010000444.1:0-1890 GCA_964654345.1 uncultured Methylomarinum sp. | reverse complement strand
ATTTATTACTGGTTTGTATAGAAATGTGACATTTTGTCGCACTTTATTTATCTTAATTGTCTATAAGCAATTGACTTAAAAGTGCAAATTCAGATAGAGAAATTGATTCAGCTCTGAGCATAGGGTCTATTTGTAAAGATCTTATCTGATCTTCAGTAAAAAGCTTCTTAAGTGAATTTCTAATAGTCTTACGGCGTTGTGAAAACGCGGTTGTTACTACTTTATTTAGTTTTTCTATATTTTCAATTTCTACTGGTGGAGTTGAATGTGGCGTTAACTTTACGATTGAAGACATGACTTTGGGAATAGGATCAAAGCTTTCAGGAGGAACATCAAAAACCAATTCTGTTTCACAATAATATTGAATCATCACACTAAGACGACCATATTTTTTGCTGCCCGGCTCTGCACACATTCGATCAACCACTTCTTTTTGTAACATAAAATGCATATCTTCGATGCAATCTGTACTTTCCAATAGGTGAAATAACAAAGGTGTTGAAATGTTATAAGGTAAATTACCAATGATTCGCAATTTCTTATCTTTACCACCTAATACTGAAAAATCAAACTTAAGAGCATCAGAACTATGAATAGTAAAATTTTTTTCCTCTTTAAATTTATCTTCCAAAAACCGGACTAAATCCCTATCTAGCTCAACAACATCTAATACCACTTTTTTTTCTAATAAAGGTTCAGTAATTGCGCCTAGTCCAGGACCTATTTCTACCCAATGTTCGTTAGGCTGAGCATGAATATTGGCCAAAATATTATAAATAACATTGTGATCATGCAGAAAATTTTGGCCAAAACGCTTACGGGCTTTATGATTCATCTATTTATGATCCAGTCATCTCTAATGCAGTTTTTATAGCAAATTCTAAACTCCCTGTATTAGCCTTACCTGTTCCTGCTAAATCCAGAGCAGTTCCATGATCAACAGAAGTACGAATAATGGGCAATCCAAGGGTGATATTAACAGCTTGACCAAAGCCCATATGTTTAAGAACGGGAAGTCCTTGATCATGATACATTGCTAAAACGGCATCTGCTGATTCTAAGTATTTTGAGGTAAAAAGAGTATCAGCTGGCAAAGGTCCTTGTAAATTGATACCTTTAGCAGCTAAAATTTTTAGAGTAGGTTCGATAATTTCAATTTCCTCTCTGCCTAAATATCCATTTTCACCTGCATGTGGATTAAGTCCACAGACTAAAATTTTAGGATTTTTCAGCGAAAAACGAAGGCGTAAATCTTTATCAAGCAAGGTTATAATGCGACTCAATCTTTCTGGTGTTATCTCTTTGCTAACACCAGAAAGAGGCAAGTGAGTTGTCACCAACGCAACACGTAAACCCGGAGTTGCCAGCATCATCACTGGTTGTCCACCCGTTATTTCAGCAATAAACTCAGTATGCCCACTAAATGGGATATTGGCTTCATTTATAATGCTTTTTTGTACCGGTGCTGTCACCATGGCATCAAACAAGCCATCAACACAGCCTCGTGTTGCAATTTTTATAGTTTCAATAACATAAAAGCTGTTTACAACATTCAGTTGACCACAAATAACAGAGTCCACCAGTTGAACTGGCAGCACAGTGATTGATCTAGTTGCACTAATTTTAGGTGGTTTCGAGACATCAAAACTATTGATATCCAGTTTTAATTTGAGCTGTTCAGCGCGCTGCTTTAATAATTGAGGATCTGCAATAGCAACAATTTCAGCGTCTTGTTTTGATTGAGCAAGTTGAACGCATAAGTCAGGCCCAATACCAGCAGGTTCACCAACGGTAAGCACTATACGTTGTATTTGCGAGGATGACATAACAAATAGAAAGAGAAAATAACTATTCTACATGACAGGGGCTAAAAATGAGGATTAAATATTG
>CAZZIX010000443.1:0-1890 GCA_964654345.1 uncultured Methylomarinum sp. | reverse complement strand
TTCTAAATACTTTGCTTTAATTTGTAATTTATCAATATTTAAGGATAACCATGAGTCATAGCCTGCTCGACCTTTTTTCTGACTGTATTTTGAATTGAATATTCCTTTATATTGCTGTCCAACTGAATAAAAATTAAACCCATAGCCAAAAACACTCCTTTTGCCACTGACTCCAAGTTGTAGTAGATACTTGTCCCAGTCTGAAAATTCATTATTTGTCTGTTCGCCAAAATTACCATACACAAGTTCACCTGTGCCTTGTAAAAAATCGGGTAATAAAGGCGCTTCCATCCCAAGACGCCATGAGTTTGATGTAGAGCCTTGTGTAGAATACTTATTTTTCTGCTTTTGAGACGCCTTTGATTCCTTCACGTCAAAGGAAAAGTCAAACTCTTTAGCTTGAGATATATTAGCTTGAGTGACCTGAGAATGAAGCAGTAAAGTACTGATTAAAAAAATGATTTTGAATGTACAAAATCTCATTAAAAATATACCTTGTTTAAAAATAATAAATTACATTTCTATAAAATGTATAAAAAAGGGTCTAGGATCATCTTATATCACACCCTACCTGTATGCTTTATAAACCTGTATAAAAGAATCTAGAAAATATAGATGATGTAAATCCCATTATCTTTAGCTTATAAGCTTTTGTATTTCATATAGTATAGCTTTAGTTTAAAAAACTTTTGATAAATTACTTTAATCTGTGATCTCAATGCTATTAAAGAAAATATTTTCATCAGATATAGCTTTTATAATTTTTAATTTAGTGAAAAATAATCTAAACAAACCAGCAGTTTATAAAAAATCAACTATTCTTAAAATATTACATTCAAATTTAAAAAATAACAAAAGATGACTTATAAACTACCTCATTTAAAAGATTTCGACGCGCCTGTAAAAGTCTTATTTACTGGTTATTTAACAGCAGTAGCTTTTGGCTATTTCTTTGCATTAGTTCAAATTATGTTTACACATGGTATGGCAGATGGAGAGCTTGGTTTATCTCTTGACGATATTGTTTACAGTTATTATGGAAATAGATCGGGAACAGTATTGGAATCTAAGCTTAATGGCTCTATGAAGGATAATGCGACTGACCATGAACGTTTTGTGATTATGCAATGGGATAGAGAAGGTGGAGAAGAATCGACATATGCTTCTTCTGGTGTCAAAAAAATTATAGAGAATAAATGTGTTATGTGCCATAACGAAGGGGCTTCAGGCATACCTGACTTCACAGAATTTGAACAACTTAAGGAGCTAACTAAAGAAGATGAAGGGGCTACATTTGCTTCTTTAACCAGAGTTTCACATATTCATCTGTTTGGAATTAGTTTTATTTTTATGTTTGTAGGACTTATTTTTTGTTTTTCTGAGACAAGTACGGTGATGGCTAAATGTATTGCGATTGGTATGCCTTATACTTTTCTTCTTGTTGATATTATATCCTGGTGGTTAACTAAGTTACACCCTATGTTTGCAATATTGATTATGATGGCTGGGACAGGTATGGCAATATCTTTTATATTTATGTGGGTTGTTTCAATCCTTGAGATGTGGTTGTTTAATAAGGCATTTGTTGATGTAAAAGGAGATAGATATCCGCTTTGGAGCGAATTTGCTGAATCAAGATTACATAAAATAGGTTGTGATAATGCAACGACAATATTTAAAAAATTAGTGTGCTTTAGTAGAAAAACAATACATTTTATCTGGAAAAAATGGCTAGAAGTGGGTTTGCCTTATGCTCAGGAGCTACTAAAAAAGAGGGGCGAGAAAACAGACGATAAACCTTAGGGATTATTTTGAATAATACTCTTCTATCTAACGGGTGCGATTAAAAGTGAAGTAAAGTGGAAGTATTTATCATTTATTCTTGTACCG
>CAZZIX010000442.1:0-1891 GCA_964654345.1 uncultured Methylomarinum sp. | reverse complement strand
GCCATATCTAATTCTTCACTTTAAAATGGTGGGTTATTTGTTGCGAGTTGCCTAACTAAAATTCCGTTATTCGGTTGGTGCTGTGTAGCAGGTTGGTAGAATAGGACTTTCTTGAGGGTCAAAAGCAGGTGACCCTCATTATTTACAATATTCTGTCTGTGAACAAACAGTACCAACTAAATCCACTGCAATTGGGTATTTTCCTGTACCAACGATAAAATAATGCAGCTTTTGTAAAACCAATCATACTCATAGCAGTCTTAATACAGACAACTGTATGATATTAAACTCTTTCTAACTACATTCTCAGCTTACTTCTTAATAGGTGGCATTTTTTCAAAAGTAGGAATGTTCCCATCCATAAAATCCCATTCTGGTTTTCTTTTATTGTAAACAATAAAATCTGGTTTGAACCACTTGCTATTATCTAGTGATCCTACTGTCACACCATTAATATTTGTATTGGTACTATTTTTACCAAAAAGACGACTGCCACATTCTGGACAAAAATATCGTGTAATAGTTGATCCTGAGTCTGTAATTGAATCATAGGAGCTTGTTTCACCTGTAATGAGAACACTATTTTTTTCAAAAAAAGCATTAGATACATGACCAGTTCCACTTAATTTTCTACAATCATCACAGTGGCATTGACCCATTCGAACAGGAGCTGAAGAAATAGTATATTTAACCTTCCCACATAAACATCCCCCTGTAGCAAAATATTTTTCTGTCATTTTTTCCCTCTTGAACTAATTTTAAGAATACACAGCAAAAGCTAATACCCGTTTACGGCAGCGCCAATATATGCGGTTGTTAAGCATAATAATAAGTACCTTTTGGTGAAGCACCGAAAAGATCCATAGCCGCTTGCATTTCTTCTTTAGGAAAATTTTCTATAGATTTTTTATGTGACTCAATAGAGTTCCATTTTTCTATCACTACAAAACTTGATTGGTCATCATGACTTCGTAATACTTCACAAGACAAGCAGTCTTCACATGAAGAAATATATGGAACTAAGGAGTTTAAAAATTCAAATAATTTTTCTTCCTTATCTTCAGTAGCTTTGAATTCATTTATGCGTGTAATATTCATTAATTTTCCGTTGTTAAATAATTTTTCGGTATCTGTGTGATTATTAGTTTTTTACTGATAACATACTGTCAAATATGATTCTTAACACAAATTCTACCGGCTATCCTTGCAGTAAGAACATAAATGCTTATTGGTTCCAAGAATTTTCATCTTAACTTTTTAAATCCCTTGATAATTCGGAAATTGATGTTGATTAAGGTTCGACATGTTCCATATCTATAGTTATAACGGATTACTCAGGAACAAGAAAATCTAGGCACTTATCTGTTTTGGCAGGAGTGATTTCTAAAATTTCTGCACTGACAACATTTTCTGCGAAAAATGATCGTCGTTTACCCTATCCTGAAGGTTTGACAGTGATATATTATGAGCCACAATGCCTCCACCCAAATTAGGTTGAAGACTACCAACCAATATAAAAACACCATCATAAAAACCGTTTTTTATCCATTTGTTGTGACCTTCCATGAAGTGGCTAGCTTGTTCCTTGTTACTAGAAAATTTGAGCGTTACGATAAACATGGGATTTATTCTCCTATAAATTTAATGTATCACTTTTCTAGTTATAAACTCTAATAGCCTTAACATATAGTATTGCTACTGACAACGGTATGTCAGTAGTTTTTTGGTTCCCTAATATGAATTACTTCATAAAAGAACATGAATATAAACAAGCCACAGGTAAAAGATTTATGATTTCCTTTTTTGAGCAGCTCTAATTCTGGCAAGGTTTGATATTTTTACAAACTCCAATTCCAATATCTTAAAAAAGCATTAAAATCTCGCAAATCTG
>CAZZIX010000441.1:0-1904 GCA_964654345.1 uncultured Methylomarinum sp. | reverse complement strand
CAATTAAGAATGAAGATTGGTGTAATGTTTGGAAACCCTGAAACTACTACAGGAGGAAATGCATTAAAATTTTATGCTTCTGTACGACTTGATATTCGCCGGATTGGGGCAATAAAAAAAGGTGATGAAGTCATTGGTAACGAAACACGAGTAAAAGTAGTAAAAAATAAAATTGCGCCACCCTTTAAACAGGCAGAATTTGAAATTATTTACGGAGAAGGCGTTTCTTTTCTTGGTGAGCTAGTCGATCTGGGTGTGAAATATGGATTTGTGCAAAAGGCGGGGTCTTGGTATAGCTATGGTAATGAAAAAATTGGTCAGGGCAAAGACAATGTGAAAAAATTTCTAAGTGATAATCCAAAGAAAGCACAAGAGATTGAAGATAAAATTCGAGCTGAAGTTTTTGAAACTAACGATAATGAAATAGATAAAAAACCTGATCCTAAGGAAAAAAGTTAGAGCTTTATCAAAGACAAAGTTGTAGATGATGAAATTCATCCCAGTCTTATGACTGTATTAAGTTAATAAAATATGTATGATTTCTGTAGGTTGGGCTAACGGCTTTCATATTATGTTGGATTACCAAAGAAACGGCAGTCCAACCTACGGTACTATATGAAGAAACAACTAATTTATGACTGAGTGTAAATCAAAGTCAGAAAAAGAAATTAGAGAAGTTTGTTTCCGGCTGCTAACAAGACGAGAACACAGCCATCAAGAATTAGTTAATAAATTAACAATAAAAGGCTTTGACCGACTTGAGTCAGAAGCAATAGTAGGTGTTTTGGCTGATGAAGGCTGGCAAAGCGATCAACGGTTTGCAGAAAGTTATACTCGGTACCGGATAAGAAAAGGTTTTGGGCCAATTAAAATAAGCTTTGAATTACAGCAGCGTGGTATTGAAAATTTTGATTTAGATGCTACTTTATTAGACTTGGCAGATGATTGGAATGAAGTAATAGAATCAGTTTATCTGAAAAAATATTCGGATGATAAGTTGTTGGTAAATAAAGAATGGTTAAAACGTAACCGATTTTTACAGCAACGTGGTTTTAGTAGTGAAATGATCAGTGTGTTTTTTAAGCGATTTAATATTCAATTAAATTACTCCTAATATATAATCAAAGAAAAATAAATAGCTTTAAATTAATGATGAAAAAAATGTCCAGTGCAGAGTTACGTGCTGCCTTCTTAGAATTTTTTAAACAACGTGAACATTCTGTCCAACCTTCTAGTTCACTTGTGCCTGGTAATGATCCTACTTTATTGTTTACTAATGCAGGCATGGTACCGTTTAAGGATGTCTTTCTGGGTAGAGAAAAGCGAGATTATGTTCGAGCAGTTACGACTCAACGTTGTGTGCGTGCTGGAGGTAAACATAATGACTTGGAAAATGTCGGTTATACAGCAAGACATCATACTTTTTTTGAAATGTTGGGTAACTTTAGTTTTGGTGATTATTTTAAAAATGATGCCATTCATTTTGCCTGGGATTTTTTAACAAAGGAATTAGGAATTCCAGCTGAAAAATTGTGGGTGACTGTTTTTGAAGAAGACAGAGAAGCAGAAGCTATCTGGTTAGAAGAGATTAAAGTTGATTCATCTCGTTTATCACGCATTGGAGCAAAAGATAATTTTTGGTCGATGGGTGATGTGGGGCCGTGCGGTCCATGCAGTGAAATATTTTATGATCATGGAGAAATGATAGCAGGTGGTCCACCTGGAACTCCAGAAGAAGATGGCGATAGGTATATCGAAATCTGGAATCTGGTTTTTATGCAATATGATCGGGATAAAGACGGTGAATTACACCCATTGCCTGCTCCTTCAGTTGATACAGGCATGGGCTTAGAAAGAATTGCTGCTGTTCTACAAGGTGTGCATAACAACTATGAAATTGATTT
>CAZZIX010000440.1:0-1913 GCA_964654345.1 uncultured Methylomarinum sp. | reverse complement strand
CAATCAAACCCTATACTTTTCCACTGCTTTTGATAATAAGAAACATTTTCTTGGCAATGTTGTAGAATTTTTTTTAACTTTTGTAGCTGTATCAGCTGTAATTCTTCTGCACTTTTCAATTCATTTACAGAGTATTCTTCTAAATAATCTAAAGTATTCCGTCCTTTTAATTTTTCAATTGAAGGAAATAATATTTTTTTGAACAAAGTTTCGTAGACCATTTTTTAGTATTCCAGTAATTAAAAATATTGAACAACTTAAAACTTGCATCTCGACAAAAAAAAACCTAAGCATTATTGCCTAGGTTTTTAATTAACATCCAAGTTATTATTTTTTATAGTTTAAACCTTCTAAAACCAAATATCATATAAATTTATGTCTTATTTTTTGGTTTTTAGTTATTTAATCTTCAAAATTCCTTCATTTTCTAATTCCAATAATATCAATGTATTTAATTAGTTTATAAGGGGAGCCTAATGTAAATGAGAAAATGATTGCTTTTCCCATTTACTTAGACCCATATAATAAACTGCCATGATATTTAGTAGCTAAATCCCGTTTAACTAGAATGCCCCTAACTTTATATCAGTACCAAAACAAGCAGCACTAATATCTGAAGTGAAATTTTGCTTTTCTATATTAACAAAACACTGTTCATTATTCTCGATTATGCTATCATTTGACTCCGTGATGGTTCCACCAAAAGAACCAGATGAACCACCCTCACTCCATCCTTCACTAATCCAGTTTGCCCCCGTTAAAGTTGCTTTACCATGATTTTTCATCATAAAGAAATTAGAACTTCCTTTTCTGTAGATAATATTATCTTTTAATTCAACCGTTTCATCATTAGTAGATAACTCGAAAAGCCTTACACGCCATGAATCTTTAAGGTCAGAGGTAATAACAACTGTATTATTGGAAAAATGCAGTACCCCTTTACGATAGAGTGAGGTATTCCCACTGTCTCCCCCATAATGCACAACTGCTCCTGCTGATACATGTTCTTTATCCTTTTTATTATTAAGAATTAAATTTCCGTATACATAAGTTTCATTAAAATTAGACTCTTTCACAATAAAATCTTTTCCTTTTCCTGGATCAACAAGATCAAGAGCCCTCATTCCCGATTCAATTTTGTTAAATTTAATAATAGTTCCAGATGAGCGGTCTTTTATGGTTGAACCATTGGCACCTTTTCTCAACTGGCCAAGTTCATTATTCTGAAATATAATGTTTGCTGCTTGTGTATTGATATTATGCTGATGATAATTCCCTGGCACACCATTTCCGTAAATATGATTATTATCTATCAAAATATTTCTTGACAAACTCCCTTCATCCTCAGAAATCACTACAAGACCATTTCCATTATCAGTAATCTCACAACCTCGTACAATTAAATTTTCTACTGAAACAGCTCTTATACCAGCCGCTCTAGCATTATATCTCCTGACTACATCATTGCTATCACTAAAACTGTTCTTATTATACGCTCCAACAATTTTTAAATTCTCAATGATTATATGTTCAGGTTTAGAACTTGATACACCCTTTGCTTGTTTAATTAAAATGACAGCAAGATCTTCATCCCTGCGAGAATTAAAAAAACCATCTAAATTTATCGGTGTTGTAGCATTCTCACCATTGATTTCTGGAAGTTCACCATTAGATCCTTTGATGCCTCTTATAATAATAGGTGCTTCTTCAGTACCTCGCACATTCAAACCAATTTTTGTACGATAAGGTTCAGCACGATAATGAATATTTACCTCATCACCTGCCTGCAAATCTAGCCAAGGTACTTCATTTAAAGATATAAACTCTTGTCCAGGACCTATATGGTATTCATTTCCTATTGGTGCTGGTGCTGGTGCTGGTGCTGGTGCTGGTGCTGGTGCTGGTGCTGGTGC
>CAZZIX010000439.1:0-1940 GCA_964654345.1 uncultured Methylomarinum sp. | reverse complement strand
TAAACAAATGGGTGGCAGAAACACTTGAGCATGTTATTCAAGCACATTAACCTCAGCTCTAGGGTCGGTTATTTATTTAATACAGAGGAAATATATGGATATAGAAACTTATTCTAAGTATATACATTTCTACTCGGGAAATGTACCTAAATTACTATTAAAATATCTGAATAAATATACGTGGAAGTCCTTTCTGGACGTAGGATGTGGAGATGGGGCCTTATTGTTTGCCCTGGATGAAAGGCATCATTTTTGTAACAAAATGGTCTATGGAATAGATTCGTCACTAAATAGAATAAATCGAGGTAAAAAAATTAATCCAAATTTTAAGTTGTTTATAGATAGTGCTGCCAATATGCAATGCATAAGTGATAATAGCATTGATTTTTTAGTATCTACCCAAGTTATAGAACATGTGCCAAGCGATGAAGGAATGATTCAAGAAATATCTCGGGTTTTAAATAAAGAAAATAATATTGTTTATATTTCAACTGTTTTTAAGAAATGGTACGGGTGGTACTTTTATAGATGTAACAATAAGTGGACATTAGATCCTACACATTTAAGAGAGTATACGTCAGATGACCAGTTGTTTCGCATTCTCCAGAAAAATAGTTTTTCTATTATAGAATCAAGAAAATCATTATTTTGGTTTACAATATCTCATTTCTTTTTAAGAAAAATGGGTATTCAAAATAAAATAAACAATCCTTTCTGGAAATTGGTGAGTTTATTTAAAGTTCCAATTATTGGTTACTATAATTGGGAAATAGTATGTAGGAAAAAATAATACTATTATTTTCATTATTGTACAATAGGTATTCCGTTAAGGATAGAGAACGAACCGATCCTTTTAAAGAAGGTGATCTCAACAGGACTGTTGTTTGAGTATGCTTTTTGCAAACAACAGACTTGGCGATAACTCGATAATGATGGCTATTGAGTACAATTCGGTTTTCTGTGACCCAGAGCAAATACAAAAAATGGTCCCAAGGTGAACACCAGGAGCATCGTAGCTGCTCTGATCAGGAGTACGACCACCAGTCCCTCGCCGACACCTTGCCCAAGACCACCTGAAGCTATACTGACAACAGCTTCCTGGATTCCTAAATTTGCCGGTGTGATGTTCACCAGCAGGGAAAATACGGCAATTAAGCTGATCATGAGGGCATGGGAAAATAGTATGTCAGCGCCAAGACTTCGATAGGCAATAAAAAATAACAGGCCGTTGGTAAAAATATTTAGGAATGTATATCCTGAAAACCGTAAGATAAGAGGTTTGTCTTTCCTTATTAATTTCCAGCCTTCGAGGGCCTCGCCAATTTTTCTCAATAGCATATGATTTGATGAAATGAGAGGAAGGGGAAGAATCACCAGAGCCGCGACACCTCCCGCTACACAGCCAAACAAAACAGGGATCTGCCATGGCAGTTGTGCGGAAGTTCCCATAATAAACAGGGAGTCGATAAGTCCGACAACCGCAATACCAAAAAAAACAATGAGATAGCAGGAAGCCAGGAGTACGGCAAATTTTGTGAGAGGGAGATTATGTATGCGTTTTAAATAACCAGCCCTGGCAACCATGCCCCCGGAAAATGGTGTGAGGTAATTACCCAGGGCTGTAACGAAGGACAGTCCGATCCACTCTTTGGGCCTCAATTTTACGCGAAAGAATAAAGCGGAATCTCTCAGCAATAAACCGTTAATCAAGAGTATGACTGCTCGAAGCGATACCAGCAGAAGTGCATATGTAACAGTCAAATGTTTGAGTGGTGCAAATGTTCCAGGGTGTTTTAACAGGTAGTAGGCGATCAGCACCCCAATAAAAAGGAGAATGATGCCTTGCCACCATTTTTTTGCAGGCCTCATAATGTTCGCACCTTTATTCTCAACTTTCTGACTTGGCTTATCTAACTGAATATCCATTCTAAACGGCTACT
>CAZZIX010000438.1:0-1944 GCA_964654345.1 uncultured Methylomarinum sp. | reverse complement strand
ATGATCTTAGGGAAAATAGTTAAAGTAATTTATTAAGAAAACTTTGTTTTTCCGATACATCAAGCTCATCCCGTACCCTGTCTTTGTTGTCCTCAATGCTGATTATCATCTGATGGACAGTATCGATTATTCTTCTAGGGCGCACCTTGCAATGTGTCGCCAACTCTAACAAATCTTTCTTGGTGATCTGATTAGGGTTTTTCTGATGACAAATGGCTAATGCCAATGTGTCATCTAAATGCTCAATAGCTCGGGTGCAAACAAGATCATAAAAGGGTGCTAGCCGTGTTGAAGAACCTCCATAAAGAAAAGAAATATTCTTAATGTGTGCATCCGAGTTCCCCACTATTAAATTAAATATTTGCCATTTAATAAGTTGCTCTGCATCAATTAAAGGGTTACTAGAATTCTCTATGATTAATTGATAGCAATGAGCAAAATTAGGTGTATCTAAATGCTGATATTTTTCTTTCAATCCCAATGCTTGGCAAAAATCCTCTTGATGAATTCGGGTAGTTCTATCGCCAATAATTCGATCATACCTCTTCGATATTGTATAGCTATAATTACCTAAAAAATTTAACTCTATATCAATGGTATTTAAACCAATCGCTTTAGCTAACTCAGTTGTATAAACCTCATAAAGTGGTATGTTTTTAAAGTCTCTGACTTCAAATTTTAGGATATGCGTTGATAGCGTTTGAGCAACTGGAAAGTAGATCTCATCATTTTTAACATGAACTGTAATTTTATCTTGTGCACCTGCTAATGATAGTCTTGGTTTATCTTCAAGATTTATAGAAGCTCCCCGAGTTTCAATTACCTTAGTAAGAACTTCATTATCGAGTTTTTTATACGATTGCTTAAGGTCTGGTTCCTTTTCAATGGGTAAAATAGATATTGCACCTGCGCACTCGCCGCCTATTTTCTCTTAGTAAATCAAAATCTGTATCGGGGCATCTAAACCTTATACAAAGCTTGTCTCTTGCTGATCCCTCGGGTAAAAGATTAGCAAAGAATCGATGTGTAATTAAACTATCAGGTGTTTTTCCTAAAGGCAGGCTAATTGATAAAGGAAATTTATTCCAGCCACTCTCATATTTAAACGACATATTGCCTTGGCTATTTCTCCATAAATAACCAACAATTTGATCTTCGTACCAAACGTTTAACTCATCTTCTATCATTTAGTTCCTCGCGGAACTATGCGAATATCAAGCCCTAAGAACTTAAGTATTTGTAATATTTTTCCAACCTGACACGTTTCTTTGCCTCGCTCAAACTCACCAATTAATCTAGCGCTCATCATTGCCATATCTGATAGGTCTTCAATACGGACTTTCTGAGATTTACGATGCTGACGTACCAATATCCCCATTTCAGAAACGCTGGAAATAGTACCGTATGGTATTTTTTGGTCTTTACTCATGCTAATTAATAAAATAGTTACTGAAAAGTAATATTATAGTAAATAATAGGATAAAAGTTAATCTATATTACCGATAAGTAACTTTATATAATAAGCCAGCGTGCATTGTTTACTTTTTGGTTTCAGGGACAGGGACATGCCTATATCTCCCTTAACGTCCACACTAGACGTAAAAAATCAGAACATGATGCCCTATCGGGCAAAAAAATAAGAGCAATAAGTCCCTTCTCAAAAAAAACTCCTCTTTTCTCTCAGGGCTATTATAATCCAGTTCTATCATGGAAACCATCCAACAAGGCCCGATCACTCTAAAGCTAATTTTTCAGGAAAACTGGAAGTCTTTCCTTGCCGTCCATCCGACACTGGTGACTTGGTATATAGCTTTCAATGTTTGGAAGATCATGAATTGCCGAGAACCTGATGGACTTGGTTTCTCTACCTTTGCTTGCCCCATTCACCCAGGTGAAATACGTTATGTCCCCCATTCCTGCAAAAGTCGGTTTTGTTCAGTCTGT
>CAZZIX010000437.1:0-1996 GCA_964654345.1 uncultured Methylomarinum sp. | reverse complement strand
AAATCAATTTGGTTTTATCCACCCTTTACAACAACCGCGATATAAAAAGAGTGCTAATTTTATTGATATTCATATCATTCCGTTAAAGTCGAATGGAGTCGCCAGTGATGTTGTAGACCGTAAAAATCGTGCCTTAGTGATAAAGCTTTCTACCCATTTGGTAGAAAATACACTTACCCCAGTCCATGAATTTTTTCATTTGATTCAATATGGATACACAATGTTTAATAATCGCTGGTCGTTAGAAGGGCAGAGCCGCTGGGCTGAATATGCTTTTAGACAAGGTGTGGGCGTTAGAAAAGAATTGCCGATTAATAATAAAGAAATTGAAGTTTTGCTCAATAAAGCTCATGAGGCTAGCAGTTTTTGGAATCAGCTGACTTATTTTGCTGATAAAGATGGCGGCGAATTTAACCTTCCGACTCCAGTAACCTATATTAATAGTGATCAGTCTTTAGTCCAAGACAACAAACTATATGGAGTGAAACTGGTAAAAAAGGTTTTGGAAAATTATCAGGTATTTGATAAAAAGGTAGCAGAGTATTACCGCTTATCGCGCTATGGATGGACAGAGAAAGAACAAAAATCAGTCAATAATAATGTGTATATGCTGCAAGCGATTCAGCAGAGTTTGAAAGAATTAAAGATTAATTCTGCTGAATCGAATCAATTTGTAAATGCGGTTGAAAAATATGACAAAGAGAAAATAAGTGAGGAAAACTTAAATGACTATTCAGACAAAGTAGAGTCAATAGGCAATCCTTTTAAGTCGGTTTTTCCTGATGACATTTATGCAAGAAATGTCTGGGATATACAAGTATTTCAAAATAAGATATTTTTAGGTTCTGGCAACAGTAGTAATCAAGGCCCATCAACTAATGCTGGACCTGTTGCAGTGATAAGTTTTAACCCTAAAGATGAAAAATTTAACCATGAATACACTGTGGATGAAGAGCAAATAGATAACTTTCATATTTTTAACAACAGCCTCTATATTCCAGGCCATGATGCAACCGAGAACTGGGATTTTGGAAATTTTTATACCTATAGCAATAAGCAATGGAAAAAATACAGGAATATTAAAAAAGGGCTACATAACTATGCGATGGAATTTCACAAAGGGCAATTGTTTAGTGCGCTAGGAACGACAAGCGGTGCTTCAGTTGCAATTTCTAATGATATGGGGGAAACGTGGGTAATACAGCATTTGGGAAAGCATCGGGTGTATGGTTTTTTAAAAGTCAGCGATAAATTGTTTGCGATAAAGCCCTTTTTATCCTCTCAAATGGCTAAAAAATTATCAACTGGAAAAAATAGTTATTTCAGTGTTGCAGAATACGATGGCAAAGGTCAATTTATTAGACGGGATGACCTGACTTACAAATCCATGTTTCCAAATAGCTCACTTTTTTATAATAAAACAAAAAAAATTGTAAAGCCTTTATCACTTGGTGACAGAACGCTTTATATAGGTGCTTACACACATAACGATCATCAGTTTAAACCTTTTGGTGTTTATTTGGCTTTAATAAAGAAGGGAATGCTGGACGTTAGGTCGATAAAGTTACCCGACAATTACAGACCTTGGGATATGATGACATACAAAGATAATGTGTATTTATTAATCGAAGATAGATACCAGAAAGAGACTAAAGTAAAGGTTTTAAAATCTTCGATCTCTGATTTAATAAACTGGGAAAAAATAGTACAATTTTCTTCACCAACCTTTGTGCGTTCTTTTGAGGTTATCAATAAACAGTTCTATTTTTCGTTAGGAAGCTATATAGAAAATCCATTGTCTTGGAAGCAAGAAGAGCTTGATAGTAGAACAGGTGAAATGCTTAGAATTAAAGATGTAATACATTAAAATATTCATATACATACAATATGGACATATAAGTTATAGTAGATGATTCACAGATGACTAATTGAGGGAAAGCGGAATGAATTATCCTAAAATACAACATCATGGAGCAGTCAATGGCGTAACGGGATC
>CAZZIX010000436.1:0-1997 GCA_964654345.1 uncultured Methylomarinum sp. | reverse complement strand
ACCGGGGACTAAAAATCATCACTCCGCTAAGCTCCGTTTCCCTGATTTTCAGCGTCGGCACAAAAACATTTTAGTACGCCATTGGTGTTTACAATTCAAGAAGCCAAAGGGCTGGAATATGAAAATATTATACTCTACAATTTTCTTTCAGAAGAAGAGCTGCGTTATCGTGAAATTAGCAAGAGTGTTACCATTGAAGATCTTGAGGAAGACCTTCAATTCTCCCGAGCTAAGGATAAGACTGATAAATCATTAGAAATTTACAAGTTTTATGTTAATTCACTTTATGTTGCATTAACCCGAGCAATAAAAAATCTGTACTGGATAGAAAGTCGTCCCAAACAGCATCTGTTAAACCTAATTGGGTTGACACAGGCGCAATCTACATTAGAAATGGTTGCTGTCAACTCCAGTCAGGATGATTGGCGACAAGAAGCGCACAAATTGGAGCTGCAAGGTAAACAAGAGCAAGCGGCACAGATTCGTAAAGATATTCTCAAACAGAAAACGCCCGGCTGGCAAGTTATTAGAGGCGATAGACTTGAGATACTAAAACGAAAAGCACTTGATGAAAATAATAAAAAAGCCAAGTTGGAGTTGTTTGAATATGGGTTGGTTTATGGCAATAGAAACATACTAAATGCTCTGGTTAAAATTGATTTTAAACCTGCACTCAAGCAAGATAAAGGTTTGCAACCATTACTGCAGAAACACTATGCAGTCTATAATTTAAAAAAGCCAGGTGCAGTATTAAAACTAATTAATCAGTATGGCTCTGATTTCCGAAATCAGTTTAATCAAACCCCTTTGATGGCTGCGGCGTGGACAGGCAGTATTGAGGTGATTAATGCGCTGATTGAACAAGGCGCAGACACTACAAAAATTGATGGGAATGGCTTTACTGCATTTCAAATTGCATTATCCCAGGCAGATATAAGTGAAAATTATGCCACTAATAAACTAGCTTTTATCTATGATAAGCTGGCACCTGCCAGCATGAGTATCCAAGTTGATGGGCACTTAATGAAATTGGATAAGCAACATATGGAATTTTTTATGCTCAACATGATGATTGCATTGTTTTATCGGGAGCTACCCAAAAGAATTATCAATATTGGCGGTGCATTCTCTACACAAGACCTTCTCTCTGCTACGAAACATATTCCTGAAAGTGTATTAGTTGGGCATCGAAAAAAACGTGCTTATCTTTCCAGCATTTTGTCAAAAAATGAAGTTAATAAAGAAGATAAAAATAACAGAAAATTGTTTATTCGCATCAAACGAGGTTCCTATTTGTTTAACCCTCAGCTTTCTATCAAAATAGAAGACAATTGGATTAATATTTACGATCTTTTATCCATTGATAAATTAGCCCATATTCAGATGCCTGAACAGTCGTGGTGTCCATTTGATTTAAACGAACGAATAGTCGGTGTGTTAGAGCACAATAAAACAATTTTGAAGGAGCAGTTACAAGCAAATGGAAAAGTGGGAAATACTGATCATCCCTTCCATTTTGATGATCAAGGTATGAAAAGTTTCGAGTGGTAGATATTGTTAAATAAACAATATCATTGTTGCCGTTGTCATTGGGTTCAGGTGCATTAAAAATGCAAGTGAAAAATATTTTTGGAGTAGCTAATACTTCTTGCATCATTGGCATATGGAGTCTTTTGAGCCTCTTTTTGGTGCAAATGAGAAACCCTCTTTATTTTTTCTAGTCACCGAGGTGATTGTATAAACAAAAAAGCTCAAAGAGTGAGTTTAAAAAATGTGCCGAATAGTGTTAAACAAATCTCAATGCACTGTTATAGCAAAAAAAAACCAAATCGCACAATGGTGGTGCAAGTGCGTGTTGTAAATAGGGGTTATTTTGTTGTTTTGTATAAAAAACAACAAGTTATTTTATGGCATATAAAATGCTTACAATTATAGTTGAGTGACAGGTAAAAGTAGCGCGAAAGCCAAACGTATATAGTTTACTTTGCTGTACTTAA
>CAZZIX010000435.1:0-1998 GCA_964654345.1 uncultured Methylomarinum sp. | reverse complement strand
GCAACCAATTATTTTTATTATAAGTTTCGTTATTTATTAAATCCTCAGTCCTTAGCGATTAAAATAAGAGAGAAAATAAATCAACAACTAAAAAAGGAATGTCATAGTGAGTGAGCAGGAAAGTAATAATTTAGGTTTTGAGCTAACAAAACAACAGGAATCTTTTAAAGGAAAATTAGAAGAGGCACTTAAGAGTAATGATAACGGGGGAATTCTTGTATTGGGTACAGGAGGAACAGGGCGAAGATATGTTATGGGAAAAGTTTTTCGTGATTTGTCACTTGAAGCAAAATCCACTGACTCTTCTTCTGTTGAGCCTGGGCTACCAGCTATCGTTGTATCTGTTCCCCCTCACTATGATTTACGTGATGCTTTAGTGATTATCCTTAAACGAATTGCAGAGGTGGGTGAGTATTATTGTCGAAAAAGTATATTTGAAGATAAAAACTCAACCAAATATACATTTGAAGAAATTTTACTTACGTTTTTAAAGAAAACTGAAACAAAAGGTTCAGAGAAGAAAGGACTTAAATTTTTACCTTCCAAGGAAACAAAATCTCAGGATAATTCCTTCAAGGATTATATAAAAAAAACTATCCAGATGCATCTGATACTTTACTGCACTTAACCGGAGTGATACTTAATTTTCGAAGGGCAATGAGACTATGTGATGTAACTTTGGTTGAGAGTAATGATCAGCAAGTATGGCAGGAAACCCAACGGAGACTGGGTATAGGCATGGATGGACAATTTAAAGGAGAAGTAAGTGCTTCTCTTCTAGATTTTTTTACTAAAACATTAGGTCTAACTGTAGGTATAAAAGCTGATTATAGTAATAATGAATCAAGTGGGGAAAAAAAAGCATCAAGCCAACAAATAACATATTTACCCTATACATACTCTCAAGCTGAAAGTGCAATTAAGGATGTTCTTTACGCTCTAAAATATATCAGGAAAAATAATTTAAATAGCAACGATATTGATGCTACGGACATAACCTATTTAGTGCTACATCTGGAAAAATACCCAGTTGAACGTGTAGCTGAGTTATTTGGCGCTTTAAGAGAAAGTATTCGGCTTTGTCGGCAAGAGTTAGGTGTTCATACCCCTATTGTTGTTAGTGGTGGGTTTCGTTTAGGGAAAGCATGGTTTTCTGATTATCGAGGAGATAACCCAGAAGGCGTTGTACGACCTGTTTTTAGTCAGATCATGGCTGCGCCTATTCCATGGCCTTACGAAATCGCAAAAGTATTGGCAAGCAAAAAAGGTGGGCATGACGATGAGACCCAATATTTATTAGCCGCACTTTTATCTGGTGGTAGTTTTGTTTATGCTGAAACTGTTGTTCAAGAACTACCCAACTGGCTAAAGAACGCTGTTTTTGTTAAACCGCTGAAAAGAGCGTTTAAACATTTTGTTTTGTCTGGAAATTCAGACCGAGAAGAGGGTGAAGAAAGTGCTGCATATCAAAGTACAGTAACGGCTCAAGTGCGTAAATTATTCGCATATGAATTATTGAATGAGCTTTATATTAATAATGGATCAATTAGTATGAATGATATAAGTAATAGTGATACTTTCAGGAATCAATGTGAACGAAGAATAGGCGGGGATCCTTGGGAACTACTATCCGAATTTATTTCTGATACACGGTCATTGCTGGGAGCAGAAGAAAATGGCATTTCACCTCCAATTAATATTACAGGTAGCAACCTTATTATGCCGCCTTTACTCTATGGGGAAAGAGTATCCTCGCCTAGAGGTAGAATTCAAAGTCAGCGGCATTTGTAATTTTAAGGACTCTGAATTCAGGGACTCTTCTTTTGGTGGGAATACGATTTATTTTAATATAACTAATATTTAGGACAGGTCATGATAACTTTAAAAAAATGTTTTATTCTATGTTGTATATGCTTGCTCAGTATAGGTTGTTCTATTGAGAATGACCCCAATGTCATTAAGTTAAGGTATAAGTGACTGATTATGCTATAATAATGC
>CAZZIX010000434.1:0-2005 GCA_964654345.1 uncultured Methylomarinum sp. | reverse complement strand
AGGTATTTCAACAAAGCAACTTTTTTATCATCACTTAAAGCTACAAATTTATTTTTAGCAGCTTCTGCATCCCCCCCATGCCATTTAATCGCCTCCGTTAACGTAGTTGCCCGTCCATCATGCATATACGGGGCAGTATCTGCAACACCCCATAAACGAGCCGTTACAAAAGTCCGATTTTCCTCAGGACTTGCTGATGTCAAAGATTCTTGCAGTTTTGATCCCATATCATAACGTTTAAGATCTGAAAATAATTTGACTAACATTCCCTTACTATTATCAGGGTCAATCTCAAAATTCGCTGAAGATTTTCTTAAATCCACTTCATAATATTTATTGCTATCGCTAAAGGGATGCTGCGGTTTTTCTGGTTGTTGATAAGGAAGTCTATGCCCTTCCGTTTTCATCACAGGAACATGACAGCCACTACAGCCAGTATCTTCAAAAACCTTTGCTCCAACGCCTTTATATTTACCTTGATGAGGTCTCGGTGATGTTGTATTAAATATAGCCAATGCTGATAACTCTGAAATTGTAATTTCGTTAACAACACCATCCTTATCATGATCATTATCTTTTCCGACAATCTCTACTGGTTCCATACCCATATGAAACCTTAGTGCTCCACAATCAAAATCACGTGTAGTCACATTATTCCCTTTGCGTCCAAAAGGTTTAATCACTAAATCGCCATCGACTCCTTTCAAATTTGAAATGTCTAATTCTAATCCAGGAGTTTTTCCACTATGTTTTGATGACATTTCAGAGCTTTTAACCTCAGCTTTAGTTCCGTAATCACTACTCCCTTTCCAGGCATATAATTTAGGTGCAGGTGAAATGGCTATAAAATGCTCAAGCTCAACCATTTTCTTGCTTTTCGTATCCATAGCATCACAATTAGTAACTGTATCCGGAATTTCTTCCTGAGAATTATTCTCTCCTGTTTGTGTCCAGGTTACAAAACCAAAATCCACTCCATGAGTTTTTAAAACAATTTGCTTACCTATTTCAGGAGGATTAGAAGCATTTCGTAGCTGTTGATGTAAATTTTTGGTCATCTCTTTTGCTAATAACTCAACACCACCAGAACCAAAAACAAATGGAGGGTTAATGACACGACCATTAAAATTAGCTGCCGTAGCACTTTTTGATCCTTGAGATGAAGGTAAAAATCGAGTAGTAGCAGGAAAAGCTGTAGCAGCTGCACCACCTATACCACCCACACCAAATTTGGCAGGTACCACATTATTTTTGACAATAAAATGACATTCCACACAGGCTTGAGAATCCAGTCCATTAACACGCAGAAAAAACCCATTGCCTTCTGCTGGTTTGCCATCAATAGCTGGAAAAGCTGGAAGAGTCAGTCGTCCTCCTGGCTGAATTTTATTATTTGGATTTACCGGTCCATCACCTAGACCATCATGTTTATTAAAAGGTGTAGCAAAAACCCATAGACCTTGCCGGCGAAGAAGATCTAATTTTGTATCCATTGTAATCTTAGTCTCTCTAAACCCTTCAGTCATCCGGTTGAAAGACTCACCAGGGGGAAGTTTGGATTGTTGAATTGTTGGTGTTTTTGAATCAGACTTTTTAGCAACAGCAACCTTAGATACTGGTTTTGAGCCTGTATCACACCCATAAGTGACAAGTGTCAACAATAATAACGTAATAAATTTTCTTAGTATTGATTTCATAATAACCCTCTCTTTATGAAGCTTTGACTTTTTTATACCATTAATTAAATATCCTATAATTTCTATTTCCTGAATAATTTGTTATACCCTCATTTGATCATGTGAAACGATTTATTTTAAACATATTTTTTCCCATCTTTTTTTATGAGCATGAAGAGGTACTGATTACAATACAAATATTGATCATTGATATCTGTGAAAAATTACCATTTACAGATAGATACTTAAGGAATAGGGATTTAATCTTTGCTTATAGAGGTATTTTTCTATTTAAGAGATTCAATAATTTTCTCGTTTGCTTTACATCA
>CAZZIX010000433.1:0-2006 GCA_964654345.1 uncultured Methylomarinum sp. | reverse complement strand
TTATTATAGCATAATCAGTCACTTATACCTTAACTTAATGACATTGGCCCTGACCGGTAAGGCGAGACGTAGGTTGATGATATGAACTCCTCTCCCTCCTACTCTAATACATGGACGTGTGTAGATAGAACAATGCAGGAGCAATGTCGAGGCACATAAACTGGTGCATAGCAGGCTAAGGAACGTGTACGGAATAACTAAAATAACTGACTTGTACTAAAGGCATAAGAACTCTAAAGCTTTTCTAACTATACTTCACGTGGTCACGGATGCAGAATTTATAGCGAATTGATTTTTGTCGATAACAAGGTGCTTATTTCAATAATTAGGCAATTGAAAATAAATAACCTACCCATTTTACGAAGGTTTTTTGTTTGTCTTCGTCTTGTTGCGTAGAGCGCATAGCAGGCTATGTAACCTAAGCAACAAGACGAAGATAGACAAAAAGGCAAGTAAGGGGGAGGGTTATTTGTTTCCAGTTACCTTACTATCAACAAAAATCAACCATTATAAAATCAGCATCCTTAACCGCGTAAAGTATAACTCTATTTTTATTTATGACCCTTTTCGTTTCCTTAAACTAAACAACCCAACTAGGCCAGAACCAAACAGCCACACAGCATTCGGCACAGGAACAATAGCAATTTCACCTCGTAATTCTCCAAAAGGAAAACCATCTGGAAATCTGGCTGGGTGTATTGTATTTGTAAAGATATCTTTTGTTGAATGGACTAATATAAATGACTCACTTAGTAATTGATCAACAATAACATCATTGCCTGGATGAATTCCTAAACCAAAAAATGCTCCCTGATCTTCTTCTAAAATTGAAACAGAATCACGATGAAAGGTAAACCCTGTACTATTAAAACTAAATGCTGATGCATCTGCTCCAAAAACCAAGTCGATGACATTAAAACCAAAAGTACCAGGGCCATTATTGGGTAGATGAAGATGAAATGGCGTACTATTAGGATCAAAATTACGTAATTCACTCCCTAACATTCCATTAACAGTTAAGCTGATATTAGTCAGTACATTGTTATCAGTATCAAGAGTTGCTGTAAATAATCCAGAAGCATTTGATGGCACATGCTCCATATTAGTAAAAATATCTGGATTTGAACCATTTTGATTCGGCGCACGGAGCTCGGCTATTAAATTAATTTGAGCGGCTTGAGAACTACCTATGAATAAAAAGCTAAAAACTAATATAAGTATATTTTTCATAAACTTTGTCCTGTATATATTTTTCAGAATAATGCCCTTAGGTTATTAAAAGAGGCATTAGGAACAAGAACATTATTATAACTTTCGATCTACTGAAAAAACTCCGCTTACAATAGTTAAGGGACTAAAATTGAATAATTTCTGGATACCCAAATATTTTTCAAAAATATAGATAGGAAGAAATTATACTATCCGTAAAAAACAATGACGAGCTGCATATCCGCACTTTCCTTATGTTTTACTTCTCAAAACATCCCTGTGCTTCGGAACTCATAGTCTGTTTGTAGACAGTGGTCTAGCCATTTTTGCAGAAAATAATTTAATCGCCATTTATAATTCATTATTTCTATGCTTTGCCTAGGGTCTTTATAAACCTTTGATACTAGTGGTCTTACATGATCTTTTAATACTTCAACCAAGTTTGCATCTAAATAAATTCTTATATAGACCGCTGGCTCCATAAAGGTATCTAGGTTTTTTTTAAAGCGATGACTAAGTTCTACCGTTAAGGTATGATTTGAACGATCAATTATTTTTAAATATAGGGTAGGTTTATTACGAGTTTTACCAATAGCCTGATTTTGGAAGGTGTATAAATCAGGAATAAGGCGGAAAAGCTTTTCAAAATTTGATTCACATAGCTGCTCTAAACAAAGTGATGTATTAACAGGATGAACCAGACTCATAACACTAACTCTTTTAGTTTTCCTGATAACAAGCATTGGCACTTGCTGTTTCCCAAAGAACAACTTTATCAACATTTAATCCTTGTTGTT
>CAZZIX010000432.1:0-2019 GCA_964654345.1 uncultured Methylomarinum sp. | reverse complement strand
CCTTAAAGCGGTTTTTGTTCAAATCAAAGGGAATAAATCCTGAACAGCCTATGGTGTGTGCAATTAATGTTTTACCTGTTCCTGTGGCACCTAGTAATAAGGTTGAAAAGTCTTCCATTTTTCCACAGAGATAATCCATATACCATTGCGGATTAAACGTAAAAATATTATTCCACAAGCGCATCCGTAATTCTATGATGGAGGCGCAATCACCTGAAATTGCTGTACTTATAAAATAAAAACCTCGGTGTAATTGATAAAATAAAGCTATAAATTTTTCTGTTTCTAATGGGGCAAAACCTGCTAACTGAAAGCGATGATTTAAGTCTTTTGCAAAACTTAATTCAATGGGGGTATCCCCTGCTAATCGTTGTTCTTCAATAAATTGGTTGAACTGAGTCTGAAATTCATGAAATTGATAAAACAGCCAGGAAAATTTCATAACTTCCTGTGTTTTTCCTTGATAAGCCATAATGCGAAATTCAGTCAAGGGTTCTAGTTGTTCAAATTGTGCATGTAATAGTGCTTGAATTTTTTCACTGCGTTGAAATATACCCATTGTCTTCGGTGCTATATTTAACAGCTTACAATCTTCGTTTTCTCTTTGTTCGCCAAACGGATTGACAAAAGCCAGTGAGGCAATTTGACTAAAAAAACCTTGTTGTTCGGGAAATAGTTTTTGCATTAGTTATGCTCGTTAGATTTGTACATTTTAAGAATGCAGTGTATTCAAAATATGTTCATCAATCAAATAAAAATAATACAACACTTTACTTACCCATTGATTAATAAGTATTTTTTTACTGGCACAGCCTTTGCTTTAGTGATATTGAATACTCAAAAACAAAGGATAAAAAACTATGAACAACTTAAAACGCATATTCGTTAGTATTAAAAGTCAAATAGATCATGTCGCTGATGAGTTTGAAAACCATGAGGCACTAGCAGGTGTGGCCATTGAAGATTTACAGGAAATAGCTTCAAAAACTCGTTTACATTTACACCGTGTTAGTAAAATGTCTGAGCAATATCAGCAGCAACTATCAGATCAACAGGAACAAGCAAAACTTTGGTCAGAACGAGCCATTAAAACCAGACAGAAAGACGAACAAAAAGCCTTGCAGTGCGTTAAACGTTTACGTCAGATACAGCAACAAATCAAATCACTTGAACAACAGTGTCAGGAAAGTACGGCTCAGGAAGAAAAAATACGTGCAGATATAGAGCTTATTCAAGATCAATTACAATCCTTAAAAAATCAGAAAGAAATTCTGGCAGCCAGGCAAAATAGAACATCTATACAAGAATCATTGGGCGATAATCAGAGTAGCTCATTTCAAGACGTTCAAGGTGTTTTTCAACGCTGGGAAGGTTCTGTTGTTAGTTCTGAATTTTCAGTACCCGATCAGAATATTGATGATGATACTTTTGCGCAACCCTTTGAGCAAGAAGAAGATGAACTGGCATTAAAAATAATGCTTGATGAACTGACAGCTCAAAATACCCCTTCAAAAGAAAATAATTAGGAGAAGATGATGTACTCAAGTGATATTCAACCCGATATTAATGTAAAAAGTTTTCAAGATATTGAGAACGAAAAATCTAAAAGCATAACATCAAAGATTACTACTTATTTACGCTGGACAGGATCTATATTAATTGCTCTTTCAGCGATCAGTTTTATGCTGCAAGGACATGAAGAAATATTACCTGCTTATCGATACTGGATAGGTTTAGGGCTTACCTTATTATTATGTGGTGGAGGTTTAGTCTGTGCTTATTTATTTCATGAAACAAAAGGAGCGAGAATATTTTTTGGGCTAGGCACTGCTTTTTTGCCAGTTCAAGTATCACAAGTTGCAGCAATGATCTATGCTTATTGGCATGGTAATAGCGCATTACAGCCAGAGTATAGCTGGTTGCAATTTATGGAAGTTAGTCCAACAGTAATTACTATAGATTTTGTGAGACTATAGATAATTCTGTGTAACTGCAATTTTAAATATGTTCTATTAATCG
>CAZZIX010000431.1:0-2034 GCA_964654345.1 uncultured Methylomarinum sp. | reverse complement strand
CCACCAATTTTGGATTTTGAGCAAACTATGGATCAAATTGGGTTTAAAGACTTTTGGGTTTCAATTAAAAAGTAGGATGTTTTTTTTATAAGCTAACGCCAAAATCACTTGACCGTAAAAAGGGGCAGAAATTTTGCGATAGCAAAAATTTATGACGCTTTTTACGGTCAAGTGGATTTTTTTGTTATACATTTTCAACTATTTTCTCAGAACTTAAATCATTATGCCCTCGAAGGCGACGAGACTCATAATACTCCTCTGCAACTGAGGTCATCTTGAACTCTGCCTCAAGCCCAGCTATTTCTTCTACCGCTTCTTTAATTGATAATAAATCCGTATTAAAAAATTCTTTTCTCATATTTACCGCATTTACTCGGTGCGTAGTAAATTTACGATGGAGAGCAGATTCTAATGCTGGAGCATCTTCAACGTAAATCATTGCATGGACATCAAATAAGAAAGGAACACTAGCATCACCAAGCTCTTTAACTCTATCAAGTGGCTCTAGCCTTCGGGTTAATCCTATTTTGTATATATTTTCCCCGAAAGAACCAATATTACTAATAACATATACATGCCCTTTTCTGGTTTGTTGAGCCATACTTTTTGCACGCTCTTCTTTAGCTTCCGCTTCCTCTAACTGCCTTTCCAATTCACTAATTTTTTGCTCTGTAATTATTCTGTCAACTTCAGAAACCTTGCTCAACTCAGCTCGTGCTTTTTCTAAAAGTTCACGATACATCCGTTCTTCTTTTTCAGCTTGGTTTATAGCACGTTCATATTCTTTAATAGCTTTTTGTTCTTCCCTAATTTGTTCACGGATTAAACGTTGCTCATCTTGCTCTTCTTGTTTTTTTAACTTATTTTGATATTGAAGTTGGCATTCTTTGTACTTTAGCTCAACATATTTTAAATTAAAGCCACAATGAAGAGATGCTACTCCTTTTTCTAATTTATTTGCAAGCCCTTCAATTCTTTCCATAGTTCGTGAAAAACTACTTGGACTTACTTTTGCAATTAACGCATCGCATTCTATATTAAATGCCGTCAGCATTAGCTGAACTTGCCCATCAAGAATTTTTTTATTATGGGAGGCATTACTGGAAACTGTAGTTGATTCAGGATAAGTGACTGCATTTTTAGTTTTAATTAGCTCTTTTTGTTCCTCTCGAATTCGTTTTATCTCTTCTGCAAATCTTGCTGACGTTTCATGTAGGTACTCAGGTATTTCAAATACCCCATACTCAACAAATTCATCAAGCCGAGTATATAAGTCGAGTTTTGCAATAATATCTTGAGTTATTTGCCTTTTAATCAGAGCATCTTTTTCCATACTTTCAATTTCAGAAGCAATCAAATTGAGTTTTCCAGTATTTTCTTTTAGCTCTAAAGATATTTTGTTAGCATTCATTTTTAACTCTTGAAGCTCTTTTGTTTCCATGTCTATTTGAGCTAATTCAGTTTTTGATTTATTCAACTTACTTGTTAAGTTAGATAGCTTTTCGGTAGCGCCTGAAATAGCTTTTTCAATTGATTTATAACTTTTTATTTTTCGATTGGCACTTCTTCTGGTTAGAAAATATGTCAATAAAATGGAAATTAAAAAAACAACAGATATTGCTATAATAAGATTGATATTCATGTGTTATTTTAACTCCTGATCTATGAATTTATGCCGTAAATTTTTACGCTCCTGACACCTATTCTCAAATGCTAATTTTGCTACCTCAAGACTGCTTTTAAACTGTCTTTTTTCTTCTGCAATATTTAGTTTTTCAGCAGATCGACGTTCTTTTTCTATTTCTCGGAGATTTCTCTCATGCTCTCGCTGTAACTTAGTAGCATTTCTTTCCGATTCTCTAGCTGATTGCCTTTGAGCACGGTCAATGGCTTTAACAATTTTTATTGCTGTTCCAAACCCACTTCCTTTTCTTGCCATTTCTCCTCCGCTATAAAAGCACTACTAATGTATAACAAGGCGCTCAGGAGTATTTTTTAAGCTTGTGAGCGATAGCGATACAGGCTTTAAAAATA
>CAZZIX010000430.1:0-2054 GCA_964654345.1 uncultured Methylomarinum sp. | reverse complement strand
TTTTAGCTATGCCACTTTACTTGGTAATACGAGAAATACCAATAGACTCTCGAATAGATTGAATAAAAGGTATACTGATTTCACGCGCTTTTTTAGCACCTTCTTGTAACTGTTCTTCTATATGATCAGGTGCTTCTATCAATGCTTGATATCGTTCCCGAGCAGGCGCTACTTCTTCATTAATTTTTTCAAATAAAACTTTTTTCATCTCGCCCCAGGCAATACCCTCTGCATAACGTTGACGAATTTCAGCAACTTCTGTTTCATTAGCAAAAGCTTGGTAAATACCAAATAAAGTACAACCTTTTGTATTTTTAGGTTCTCCTGGTTCCAATGAGTTCGTTTTGATCTTATTGATTAATTTTTTAAATTTTTTCTCAGATTCAAATAATGGAATAGTGTTGTTATAACTTTTACTCATTTTACGACCATCAAGTCCTAATATTGTCGCTGAATTATCATCAACAACAGCTTCAGGGATAGCAAAATGTTCACCATAAATATGATTAAAACGAGAAGCTATGTCTCTAGCCATTTCAATATGTTGAATTTGATCTTTACCAACAGGGACTTTATTTGCTTTAAACATCAGCATGTCAGCTGCCATTAGAATAGGGTAGCCAAACAAGCCCATATTAATCCCTTTATCTGGATCTTTATCGCCAGATTCTACATTTTCAGCGACAGAGGCTTTATAAGCGTGCGACCTATTCATTAGGCCTTTTGCCGTAACGCAAGACAGAATCCAGCTTAGTTCTGGTATTTCGGGTATATCTGATTGGCGATAAAAAACAGCATTAGAAGTATCCAGACCTAAAGCTAACCACGTTGCAGCAATTTCCAGACTGGATTGTTTAACTCTTTCTGGTTCCTGACACTTAATTAATGCATGGTAATCGGCAAGAAAATAAAAAGGGTGAACATTTTCATCCTTGCTTGCTGCAATTGCAGGGCGAATTGCGCCTGCATAATTACCTAAATGAGGGGTTCCCGTTGTTGTGATGCCAGTTAAGACAATTTGTTTACTCATAATAACTATTCTATAAAACGACTGTGTATTGTGAAAAATAAGTAAATTTTACACAAAAAATCGGTAATAGTCAGTTCTAGTCGTGTGTGCGAATGGTTTTTATTAGAATTACTAGTGGTAAAGAGAAAATAATTAGGAGGGGAAAGATAAAGCAGTAAGTTAAAGGTATTTATATAACCTATAATCAACCCATTGTTTTCTCTCCGCCTCTAAACCTGAAAAATACCAAGCAATTTTTTTAATTTATAGTAAACTTTAAAATTAAGGTGATAATTTTTCTACTTTAAAAAGGGTATATATATGTTGGAATACGATGAAAAGCGCGACTATATTCGAATGGATGTAGATTGTAAGGTGACTTATAAGTTGATAGATTCTGATGAAGTGAAAACAGGACGGTGCTTATCTTTAAGTGGATCGGGAGTTTCTTTTGTTGCTGAGTCCTCTTTTGATGTAGGATTGGCAATGGAAGTCAATGTATTACCAGAAAACCCAGTGACACCATCAATGACTGCTTATATAGAAGTGGTTAGAAGTATTACCCAAGAAGAGGGAACGTTTGAAATCGCAGGGATAATCAAAAGTCTTAAGTAATTTCCGGTCACTCTTAAATTTATTTTTTTAAGAGAATAGCAAAAACCATGTATACAATCACAAAAGAAGTTTATTTTTGTTATGGCCACCGATTAATGAACCATAAAGGAAAATGTAAAAACCTGCATGGACATAGTGTTAAAGCTTCTATTTCTATTCAACAGGAGCAGTTGAATGAACAAGGGATGGTTTGTGATTTTTCTGATATAAAAGATGTGGTTGCATCGTATATTGATCAAAACCTGGATCATAACTTTTTATTACACAAAGACGACCCTCTTATTCCTTTATTAACGCAACAAAATGAACGATTCATGGCTATTGATGAGCATCCTACAGCAGAAGTTTTAAGTAAAATGATTTATCAGCATTTAAAACAACAAGGATTAAATGTTGATAAAGTTGTTCTTTGGGAAACAGCAAGTGCCAA
>CAZZIX010000429.1:0-2061 GCA_964654345.1 uncultured Methylomarinum sp. | reverse complement strand
CTTATGATGCGCTTTATGAAATGGATTTTGAACAATTAATGGATGTTGAAGTTATTTCAATTGCAAAAAAACCACAGTCAATTCGTAAAACAGCCGCAGCAATTCATGTTATCTCACAAGCTGATATTCAGCGATCAGGAGCAACAACCTTACCGGAAGTATTAAGGGGGGTGCCTGGTGTACAAGTCGCACATATTGATGGCAATAAATGGGCAATTTCTATTCGTGGATTTAATGGAGAGTTTGCCAATAAATTATTAGTGTTAATTGATGGTCGTAGTGTTTACACCCCTCTTTTTTCGGGTGTTTATTGGAATATGCAGGATATTCCCCTTGCAACGATTGATCGAGTAGAAGTTGTTCGTGGCCCTGGAGGCACTTTATGGGGTGAAAATGCAGTCAATGGTGTGATCAATATTATCACCAAAAGTGCTGATGAAACACAAGGTACTGAACTTAGTTTTTTAGGTGGTTCAGAAGACTTGATTGCCAATATATTACACGGAGGTAAACTGAGTGAAGACGTTAGTTATCAAGTTTATGCTAAAGCTAGAAAACAGGATAAATACAAAAATTCGCCTGATCATAATAATAACGCTGAAGATGGTAGAGAAAACATCCGAACAGGGTTTAGACTAGATGGACAAAAAAAATGGATGTTGCAAGGTTCTTATATGCGCGGACAAGCTGATGGAGTCAAACAAACGTTTACATCTGCACCTATTTCTAATTTAGTTCTGAAAGATACTCAAGATTATCGAACAGCACACCTATTATTACGCACTAAACACAACCTTATCGAAGAAAATGATTTGCAAATACAAGCTTATTATAATTATGAGGAGCATAATCATTTTGAGGCGGCCAGAATCTTACATACCTTTGATGTTGATGCTCAGCATCAATTCCAATGGGGAGATAAGCAGGCAATTATTTGGGGAATAGGCTATCGAGGTGTTCAAGATGATTTAGAAAAAAACAATAATAGTTCTTTTTCACCAGAAAGCCGGTTTAGTCATACGGTCAGTGGTTTTCTTCAAGATGAAATTCAATTGAGTGAAGACTTTCGTTTTACTATAGGTTCTAAATTCTCGCATAATGATTACAGTGGGTTCGAATATCAACCCAGTGCCAGATTGTTATGGGAAGTCAATTCAGACCATAGCATTTGGACCTCAGTTAGCAGAGCAGTAAGAACACCTTCAAGAGTTGATTCAAATATACGAGCTATAGGTGCTTATACAGAACCCTTCACAGTTGTTGTCAATGGAAATACAGAACAAAAAGCAGAGGATTTACTGGCGATTGAAGCTGGCTATCGAGGTGTTTTTTCAGAGACATTTAGTGTTGATACGACTATTTTTTATCATCAATACGACGATTTACGTTCAACAGCACCGCAAGCTCCTGATTATTCAAACTTTACCATTCCATTAAATTTTGATAATAAAATTGAAGCCAAGAGTTATGGTGTAGAACTGTTTGCTAAATGGCAAGTTTTAGACTATTGGCAATTATCGGCAAGTTATAGCTTCTTAAAAGTAGACGCTAGATTAAAAAAAGGAAATATGGATACTGGTAATGTAAATACTTATGAACATTCATCTCCACAGCAACAGGGTTCTCTACAATCAACCTGGCAACTTCCTTTTGATTTAGTCTTTAATTCGGCTATTTATTATACAGACCGTATTAAATCAGGAGAGGTGACTGATTTTACCCGTCTGGATTTAAGATTAGCATGGAAACCAACGGAACAATTTGAGTTTTCAATTGCTGGACAAAACTTACTTGATTCGCAACATAAAGAATTTACTTCTATAGAGGGTGATTCATTTAATACAGAAGTACCTCGCAGTGTTTACGCAAAAATAATCACTCGATTCTAAATATGAAGCAACTAATAAAATATTTAGCTTTTTGTTCAGGGAAAGCAGGCTTTGTCCTGTTATGCTTTTTAACAATTCAAGCTCAAGCGGCAGAATCAGCATCTGAAAAACAATTAAAAACAATCTATATATATAATTTTTCTCGATTTGTTCAATGGCCTAAACCTAAAAC
>CAZZIX010000428.1:0-2065 GCA_964654345.1 uncultured Methylomarinum sp. | reverse complement strand
CTGAAGTTGCACAAGGAATATATGTGCATTTTGGAAAGCATGAAATGCCTAACAAAACAAACCATGGTGCTATTGCAAATATTGGTTTTATTATCGGAAACAATTGTGTCGCAGTCATTGATACTGGAGGCAATCCAGAACAAGGTTTTGCATTAAAAAAAGCGATTACAAAAATTACTGATAAACCAGTTTGTTATGTTATTAATACCCATGTTCACCCTGACCATATCTATGGAAATATTGCTTTTAAGAGCGATAAAGTAAAATTTATTGGACATAATAAATTAGCACGAGCCATGTCTACAAGAGGGCAATATTATATTGATAAAGCTGTTGATCAATTAGATATTAAGTTGGCCGCCAAACATATTATTCCTCCAGATATGCCAGTTAAGAAGAAGTTAACAATTGATTTAGGTGGAAGAAAACTTACGATTAATGCACATCCGACTGCACATACTGATAATGATGTAACAGTTTTTGATGGTAGGACACAGACCTTATGGATGTCTGATTTGTTGTTTTTAGAACATTTACCGGTGATTGATGGCAGTCTTTTAGGCTGGCTTAAAGAGCTAAACAGGATGGAGAAAAAAACTTATAAAACTGTGATCCCTGGGCATGGACCGGTTGTAACTGATTGGCCAAAAAGTCTACAGCCAGAAAAAAAATATTTACAAACATTACTCTCTGAAATTAGAGAAATGATTAAACAAGGGAAGTTTTTAGAAGAAGCAGTGAAAAAAGTCGGCTATTCTGAACGAAAAAAATGGAAGCTATTTGACCAGTTTCATAAAAAAAATGTGACCACCGCATTTGCTGAGCTGGAATGGGAAGATTAACAAAATTAGTATTGAGGACAAAATGAAAAAACAATTTTTGAAAGTTGGTTTTATTATTTTAATTATGTTGCCCTTATTAGCAACGGCAGCTAAAGATGAAACGAACTGGAATAATGTATTAAAAAATCAGTATTTCTCAGGGAAAACAATCGAAGAATCTGATAATGTTATTGAGATTGAAGCACCTTATCGCGCAGAAGACCCTGCCTTGGTTCCTGTGAAAATCATTAGTAAGATTAAACAAACGAAAGATAGATATATCAAAAAACTGACTGTTTTTGTAGATAAAAACCCCTTTCCTTTTGTAGGTGAATTTGAATTTACCCCAGAGACTGGAAAGGCTGATTTAGCAATGCGAGTACGTGTCAATAGCTATAGTTATATTAGAGCCGTTGCAGAAATGAATGACGGCAAATTTTATATGAGTAAAAAGTTTGTCAAAGCCAGTGGTGGCTGTTCTGCTCCTATTGGTGCTGATCTGGATGTAGCTATGAAGCGATTGGGAAAAATGAAATTCAGAATGGATAAAGACCTTAAAGAAGGTGAGCCAGCATTAACTCAATTATTGATTAGCCATCCAAATATTACCGGTATGCAAATGGATCAGGTTACTCGTTTTATTAGAAAATCTCATTTTGTTGATCAAGTAAAAGTCACTTTTGATGGTAAACCAGTATTAACTGCAAAAATTGATATTGCAATCAGTGCTGACCCTAATTTTAGGTTTTACTTTGTACCGAATAAAAAAGGTGAGCTAAAAGCAGAATTTAGCGATACTTCATGTGAGTCGCCTACAAGTAGGGATATGTGTAAATCAGGGGAAAATTATTCTACGAGTTATATGGTGAACCCGTAATTAAACTTAATTTACTGTTCAAGCTGTCATATTTTTTATATAGATAGAATTTAAAAAGGAAAGCCATGAATACTAAAAAGACAATTTTAGCATCATTAATTACAACACTCGTTTTACCTGTTTTTTCAGTACAGGCAGAAAAAATCCCCTGCTCTGAAGTGCCTGAAGCGGTGGTCAAAATGATAAAAAAGGAACACCCTGAAGCAAAACTTATTGAAATTGACAAAGAAGTCCATTTTGACGAGGTGCTTTATGAGGTTAAATATAAAATTAACGGTGTAAAATTTGAGACTTTATTTACACCAAAAGGTGAGACTTTTGGTGAGGAAATAGAAATTCCACTTTCAGAATTACCCCAAGCGATTGT
>CAZZIX010000427.1:0-2068 GCA_964654345.1 uncultured Methylomarinum sp. | reverse complement strand
ACAAGCAGATTAAAACTCATGCGGTATTAAACAGTGCCAATACAGAAATCCCTGTATTACGATCACTGATTAATTTAGAAGCTGATGATGAGGTGGAAGTTAATGAAGTTTCTGTAGGAAGTGATGAAGCATATAGGGTTGAGCGTAGCGTAATGGTCAATCCTGATCTTTGTTTTTTTACCCATATTGGCCCTAACCATATGGATATGCATAAAACCGTTGAAAATATCATGATTGCTAAATCCTCAGTCGTTGAAGGTTTGAGGGCAGAGGGAAAATGTATTCTCAATTCAAAGATAGAACATTATCCAAAACTACTTAATGCAATAAATAACCGAAAACCCGATATCCCAATTTTGACCTATGGAACACTAGGCAGTGATACTGCAACGCTAGTTAGTCAAGTGTTTGATAATCAACGCTTTGGCTGGAATGTAGAAGCGATGATTGATGGTGAGAGTCTTCACTATTTTGTCCCGATGTTTCAGCAACATGCACCCCTTGCCAGTGTGGGTGTTTTATTGGCGATTAAGGAAATGGGCTACGATATTCATCAAGCGGCAAAAGATTATGATGGCTGCGTTCCTTTTGAAACAATGGGTAGAATGCTAAAACTATCAAAGCGGACAGGCAATGTGTTGTTTTATGATCAAAGTCGCCGAGGTGGTTTTCATGGGATGCGATCCGCTTTTGAGGATATGAAAAATTTTGTTATTGATGGAAAAATTGTCGCGCTGGTAGGAGGTATATCCATTAAAAAGGATTCTCAATGGACAAAAGAAGCACATGCTGAACTGGCAAACATGATCAATGACAGTAAGATAGAGCGGCTTTATACCACCGGTAATTTTATGGGCTATGTGCACGATAATTTGACGACTCCATCAATATTTGTAAAACATAGCGATGATCTTGATGACTTAGTTTCCTCACTTTACAGTGAAGTTAAAGGTGGTGATCTTCTTTTTATCATTGGGAGTGCCTACCTTTACCTAGGGAGAGTGTCGGACAGGTTATTAAGGCTTAAAGATAGAAGTAAATTTGACCATGGAATAAACAAGACCTCTCTGTCACCTCAGCTTATTCACGATTATAAAACCATGCTTGTTTTAGATGAAGTGGAAAAGGGGTGTCCTTTGGCACTTGCTTTAAAACAAAATGAATGTGAAAGTTTTCATTCAGACAAGCTAACTTATACACAAATAAGAGCTGATATATTGATGGTTTTTTTTAAATCATTAGATAAACTAGTCCTTTCTTTTAAAGGATTGAGCCTTGTTAATCAGGAGATAATCAAAACCGGAAATAACTCTTATGTTTATAATCATGACTTTTGCCAGCAATGGTTTAATAATGTAGATAAAAAAGAAAACTTACCCAGAAAACAACTGTTTGGCAGCTTTTATTTTTTTGGAGATAAAAACTATTTACTGCATATTGAAGTGGCTACGATGAATTTACATATAGGGTTTGTAAAGTATCACAAAGTTGAGGACAACTGCCAGGTATTGAAAATGGAGCCAAGTGATTATGAAAACATTACCGAGCAGTATGAGGCGTATTTTGATAAGCAGATGAAATTTGCAGAGAGAAGCTGGGGCGCAAAATGGTATTCCCATGATTATGGTAATTTTATTGATCTAGCAAATGCGACTACCTTCAGCACTATGGTTGATTTATTACACAGTGAGTTATCTCAAAAAATTTTAATTCCCCTGTTTGAATTGTTAAGAAAAACAAATAAATCTAAAAAATAATTATCCGCTGTATGCCAATAAAACTCTGTTTTTTGTTAGTGATACTCTCGTTTTTTAACCCCGATCTACATGCTCAAACTAGCTATAAAAGCTCTTTGGATCAACGCTATGATGACGGAGAGTTCAGAATTTATTTCACCTTAAAAGGTGCTAATAAAATATCACAAAAAAATCAACAAGACAGGAATGGTAATAATATTCCCGATTATGTTGAAAATATTGCCCGCCAACTTAGGCAGGCTACAACGCTATTTATAAATCAATTTGGTTTTATCCACCCTTTACAACAACCGCGATATAAAAAGAGTGCT
>CAZZIX010000426.1:0-2070 GCA_964654345.1 uncultured Methylomarinum sp. | reverse complement strand
TTAATAGAAATTTTAAGTCCAACAAAATGTCCCGACATTTTTATTAATTCATCAGTCTTTTTGTCAAAAGTTAGCTCAACTTTATTCAAGGCTCTATCTTCATACCCACCCTCTATTTCATCCGTCTGTAATAAAAAATGATACAGATAAACTTCATTATCCTCTTTGTCTTTTATTTCTATCGATTCTCCTAGCTGACTAAGAATCTGCTTTTTTTGCGGTAAATCAGTTAAAATCTTTTCAAAAGAATCAGTATTTGCCTTTAATTGACGTGTTGTTTTGTTAATTTCAGCACCAGCAATAGAGCGGATAGAAACTTCAAGAAATTCTGCAGGTGAAATATGAAGAAATAATGACGATAATGTCCACTGTTTCAATTGATCTTTTAAATTAAAGCTTAAATTAAAATAAAAGCTAATTTCTGGCTTAATGATTTTATTATCTTTATCAATTTTTTTAAATAGATAACGCCATTGCCTCTCTAATTCTGTACCGCTCTTTGTGGTAGGCTGTACTTTTAATAAAGAAATAAAATCATCACTATAGAGTTTAGGTTCTTTAAAATTTAAATTGAACACATCACCTGCCGTTATTGAAAAATTTTCATCAAACTCATCCATTTGTGAATAGGTTTGATAGACACGTATCCAGTAAAAACACCCCGAAAGGGTGCTTATTATCAGTAACAAACCTATCCATCTGAAAATTTTTTTCATTTTACTTATCCTACTAATGTTGCAATAGTGATCACACAGGTGCAAGCCCCTGTAAGAGAACGGACTGTTAGTCTGTTCAAATACAAACTGCTTTCCCCAGAGCCAGAGGTCATAAATACCAGCGAGAGTGAGAATTACTAGTGGGTTTTCATTGAACGCCGACTTGACGTGCCGACTTGCAATCGTTCGGGTTTAGAGCGTTTGTTTCGTTACGGAAACCGAAGTCATTTCCTGGTTAAATTTTTATACTTCACGCGGTTACGAATGCGGATTTCTATCAGTTGATTTTTGTCGCTAGCAAGCCCCTGAAAATGGACGCATAGCAGGCTACGCAACCATTTCAGTAACGCAGTCTATCAGCAAAAATCGACTGATAGAAATCCGCATTCGTAACCGAGCAAAGTATATCTATTTTGTCTATAAAATTCTTATCATAAGAGAGAAGAACATTAAAGGCTCTATCTATCTGTGTCTTGCGAACAATGCCCCATCAGGGAATAGCAACGATTAGTTTCTTACAAGAGATTATACAAATAATTAACCGTTTGGAGCAATCAAAAATGTTAGGGTGATAATAAAGACCAACTACTTCTTATTAAGGAAACGTTTTATGCCCCACCAAGTTCCGTCTCTTACCATCAAAATGGCATTGCCCTTTTGTTTACTGTTGAGTATTTTATTAGTTGCAGAAGTAATTGGTATTTACATAGGTCACTCATTTCTTGCGAATGAAGGATTTAAAGGGTATTGGGTACTAAGTCGTATGGTTCTGCCTTTTATTGTTGTGTTTACGTTATCTATCCCGTTTAAAAACCTCTACCTTTCTAAACCCAAACTATCTCGTATTAGTCCTTATTTTATTGGATTTTGCATACTGGCTTTATTGGGTTTGTTGATCTACTTGCAGTTCTTTGCTGAGGATTACTTACAATATTATCGAAACGGTCGGTCATTAGAAACATTACATGAAATCAATCGTTTTCAACGATTTTCTATCTTTACTGCTTCTACTGTTATTGGTTGGGAATTACTTTATCGGGGCTTTATTTTCGGTGGTGGGCAATATTGCTTAGTCAAACATTTACATATTGAGACTTCCATTGCAATCTTTATGATGGCGGTGATTATCTGCATTTGCGAAGTTACTTTTCATTTACAAAAGCCTATATTTGAATCTTTGGGTATGGTGATTGCTTCACCCTTGCTGACCTATCTAACCGCTAAAACACGAAGTTTATGGCCTGCAATGGCTATTCATTTAATGATTGAGTTTATTTTTGGTTTTAGTGCTTATGTCTATAGTGTTAACTAAAAACTCACGCTGAAAACAAGGGAAACGGAGCGTTGAGGAGCA
>CAZZIX010000425.1:0-2076 GCA_964654345.1 uncultured Methylomarinum sp. | reverse complement strand
CTTATATAAATAAACTGAAAAAGGAGTAAGGTGCAAAGTTTTGGAATTATTGTTCAAATAACTCTACTTTATAGCCCAAGGCTTGTAGTTTTGAAAATACACCATCACTTCCGACTAAATGTAACGCTCCTACCAAAACCAATTCAACTTCTGATGTATTAAGCAGAGCTTCAATTTTTGGTATCCAGGCATTATTCCGTTTTACTAATAGAAGTTGATATAATTCTGGGTATTCTGATTTCATTGGCAGAATACCTAATTTTTCTATGGTCTTAATATCACCATTCCGCCATGATTCTTTCATCTCATTCATAACTACGGATAATTTTTCTATATCAGCAATAGTACTCAAAATCATTTCATCCTCATGACCTTTACCTAAGTTTTCTATCACTGAAAGTTGTACTTGAAATGATTCTAACTCACCTAAAGCTTTACCATCAGCCAGCGCTTTTTGATTAAAATATTTATCTACCCCCGTCTCTGCCAACCCTAGCCGTTGTAATTCAGCAAAAACTATAGTGATCATAATCATTGGTGGTTTATATCGCTTTAATTGCTCTATCTTTAAACCCTTTGATGATAAATAATCGATCAAAACTTTATAGGTTTTTGCGCTCAAGTCATCTTTAACTGTTTTATCACCTTTATACATGACCCGTTGTAAAAATTTTTGCTGGTTTTCTGGCAGTGCCAAAGCTTGTATGTCCGTTTCAAAAACAATCAACTCTGCCTTTTTATAAGCTTTTTCAAACTCAACGGGTAATGGATAATCACTCTGACTTAATACGTGAACAGTGCCACCGATAAACAATTCAGAACCATCTTTGCTTACTCGCCATAAAGAAGTTTCAGCAAATGTAACAATTGGATTTAGAAGACATAGTAAAATAAGATAACGCACCGACACTCCAGACTTATGAATAATATTGAGACTATTTCTTTAACAAATTTAGCTTATACACTTATACCTGTGTTTTTGGTATTAGTCATTCTTTTTAAATGGAAACTAAAAACAGCACATGCACTTTACGCAATGAGTCGTATGTTACTTCAATTGCTAGTCGTTGGTTATTTTTTAAATGCAATCTTTGCATCAGACTCAGCTCAAATCACGCTATCTATACTTTCTGTCATGTTGCTATTTTCAGGCTGGATTGCTTTAGGTACTGTTAAACAAAAACGCAGAGATTTTTTTATTAAAGCAATTTTGTCATTAATCGTCGCTTGCGGGATTACCCTTTCAATTATTGTTGTGGGGGTTTTAGAATTGGATCCATGGTATCAACCTAGGTATATTATCCCACTGGGGGGGATGATTTTAGCTAATTGTATGAATAGTATTAGTTTGGCTGCTGAGCGTTTTATCTCAGAAATTAACAACCATAACGATAGCATCCAGGCTAGAAACATTGCTTTTAATGCCTCATTAATTCCGACGATTAACACCCTTTTTGCTGTCGGCCTGGTTTCCCTACCTGGCATGATGACAGGGCAAATTTTATCAGGCATATCACCTTTTATAGCCGCAAGATACCAGATTATGGTGATGTGTATGTTGTTTGCATCATCTGGTCTCTCTGCGGCATGTTTTCTTACGTTGATCATTAAAAATTATAAAAACTAATGATTACAACCTTCACCATGAATATGTTTATGGTTTAATTCATCCTCTGTAGCAGGTCTTATATCCATAACTTCAACATCAAAAGTTAAGGCTTCGCCAGCTAAAGGATGATTACCGTCAATCGTCACTTCATCACCGTCTACTTTTGTAACAGTGACAACATTAACGCCTTGGCTTGCATCTGCATGAAACTGCATACCTTCTTCAACTTTATCCATGCCTTCAAACATTGTCATAGGAACAACTTGGAGCATATCTTCTTTTCTTTCGCCATAAGCATCTGCGGGTGCTATTGTCGTTTTAAATTTATCGCCAGCCTTTTTTCCTAGTAGTGCATTTTCTAAACCTGAGATAATTTGACCCGAACCATGTAAATAAACCATAGGATCTTCATCTCTTGAACTGTCTAATTGTTTTCCAGTACTATCCGTCAATATATAATGAATAGA
>CAZZIX010000424.1:0-2090 GCA_964654345.1 uncultured Methylomarinum sp. | reverse complement strand
GAAAAAAGATAACACTGAATGACTATGTAGGGAAAAAACCTGTTTACTTGAAATTTTGGGTCTCATGGTGTCAGCCGTGTAGAGAACAAATGCCGCACTTACAAAAAACATTTGAAAAGTACGGCGATAAAATCGAAGTGGTCACAGTTAATTTAGGCATTAATGACAGTTTGGAAGAAATTAAAGTAATACAAAAAGAATTTTCTCTAACGGCACCCATAGCGATTGACAATTCAGGCAAACTATCCCAAGCATTTAATATGATTGGCACGCCGTATCATGTACTTATTGATATGAAAGGAAATATTATTTTTAAAGGTAATGAGGCTTCTTCACAGCTAGATAGAACAATTAAATTACTTTCAGCAAGCAAGGCGAGCTCTTTACCAAAACTGGCTATCGAGAAAACCATTGCTCAATCGGCTCTTGTTGATGTACACGAAAAAAAATTAACTGCATTATTTTTTACTTCAACGTGGTGTGATTGGTACTTGGAAGAGTCCCGCCCTGCAATATCAAAAAATTGTATTGAGGGTCAAAAACAAGCAAATATATTGTACAAAGACCATCCTGAACTCAACTGGATTGGTATTGCTTCTCGTCTTTGGACAGGTGATAAAGAATTAAAAGAATATAAAAATAAATATAAGATTGAATATTCTCTTTTTATTGATATAAGCGATCAAGAATTTATTAAATATAAGGTCAAAAAATTTCCATCATTGATTTTACTTCAGGAAGGTGAAGAGGTTTTTCGAACCTCTAATTTTAGTGATTCAAATAAAATTTCTAGTGTAATTAAAAATTTTCAAAAGAAGGAAGAACTATGAACAAGACAAAACGAATAGTAATATTAGCCATTTTTAGTTTAATGTTGGTTATTGTTAATTCAGCTAATGCTGCAACATCAAAAATTGGAATTTTGGTTTTTGATGGTTTTTTAACCAGTGATGTAACAGCCCCTGTTGAGGTCTTTGGGGCGGCAACAAAAAAAGCTTGGTTTTCATCGTACGAAGTGGTCATTATTTCCGCAACCAAAAAAAGGGAAGTTGTATCGGAGGAAGGGCTTAAAATAATCGCGGATAAAACCATCTACGATGACCTTAAGCTTGATGTTTTAATTGTTCCCAGTGCATATGAAATGGACGGTTTTCTTAAGAACAAAGACCTCGTTCAATATATCAAAAAGCAACACCAATCAACATCTTGGATGGCAAGCAATTGTTCTGGAGCATTTTTGCTAGGTGAGGCAGGTGTTCTTGATGGAAAAAAAGCAACAACATGGGCTGGAGGAGAAAAGGGACTCGCCAAGGCATATCCTAAAATCAAAGTGCAATATGACAAAAATGTGGTTATTGATAGCAAGGTTATCACTTCAAATGGTGGCCCAGTTAGCTACCAAGCTGCATTTGAATTATTGGCAAAATTAAGCTCTGACAAATTTTCAAAAGAAATTTCAGAGGGTATACAGTTTAATAGGTTGGAAAGTGCGTTTAAGTCTGTAATGGTTAATCGGCCAAGTATATTGAGCGAATAGCCAGATGAGTCTCTATTGTTAACTTAGCTTATAAAAAAGTAAGTAATAACTATATAAAAAGTGAGGTTTTATGAAAAATTCCTATGTAATACAATTTATTCTGGCAAGTATGTGTTTAACTTTTTTTTCATCTATAACATTGGCGGAGGGAGCTAAAGTTACTTCGCTAATGCAAAAAGAGTTAGATGGACTAATCAACAAAGAAGGTCTAATGCTTATCGTTGAATACGAGCCTGGAATGTCTTCAAAACCACATAGGCATGATGCTCATAGTTTTGTCTATGTACTTGAAGGATCTGTTACCATGCAAGTAAAAGGCAGTAAATCTGTCACATTAGAAGCAGGACAAACATTTTACGAGTCACCCAATGATATCCACCTTGTATCAAAGAACGCAAGTAATACCCAAACTGCTAAATTTATAGTATTCTCCTTAAAGGAAAAAGGTTCTCCTGTGGTTATTCCTGTACAGAAATTGGGTAATTAATACTAATGAGGTAGAAATGTGGCATCTAAAATAAAGTATCAGTGAATGCTGTAAAAACATATAACA
>CAZZIX010000423.1:0-2096 GCA_964654345.1 uncultured Methylomarinum sp. | reverse complement strand
ACTTCGCAGGCTGAGGAAGTTTTTTTCCACGAAGGAGGTTGTGGCAAATAACCCAAAAATTTACTTTTTTTACTTTACCCAAGCTTTCTTGCAATGAATATGCGCTTTCTATATGGAATCTCATTTTACCTCGTTCTTTCCATGCTCGATAAACCACTTGATAATAAATCTTAGTATCATTTTTTTGATCAATTTTACAGCTACAATAACGGCTATAGCCCCCGTGGTAACAGAATTGTTCAGGTAAGGTTTTTATGATCTGAGGTAAATATTTAGATAGCTTAAAACGAGCCATATCAAAAGCTCTTTCATCTGATGGATAAGGGTATATTCGCGTAGATTCTAAGTTTTCTTCTTTAATGGCACGAGTAAATACGTGATGCGAAAAGGTAAAAAACAGAGTATAGTTCTCATTGCGATCAGGGTGCTTAAATGTATGTTTGCAGGCATCTAAGTGGCTAAAATCATACTCCGTGCCGTCAATATAAAAGCTTTTCCACTGCTGAACTTCATTGTCAGGTAAGTTAAAGAGTTTTTGGTTTGCCACTTACCGATGTTTTCCTTACGCCAGAAATAACAAAGGCTCCATCTAGGGAGCCTTCGCCAAGAAATAATCTTGGATTCAGAACGTCATTACCGGGCACAGCCTCGACCTCAATGAGGTTACGAGATGTCACGTCAAAAGACATGTCTGCTACATCTTACGAGTTAAGTATACTAAACTTTACTCTAATGTCAACAACTAAAATTCTTTTAGAGCTACTTAAGTTAAGCTATTTCTAGCTAGAGCTAACGCCCGCATCAGCGGATGCCGTAAGGGGCGCGAATTTTGCGATAGCAAAATTTCGTGACGCTTACGGCAGTCCGCTGGATGCGATTGTTAGGATTTTTTTGGTTCACACCAAAGGATTGTATCCTTTATTTTTAGCTCACCAAATGAATTGACATTATTTACTAAAAATATATGCCTTCTCCAATATTGACTTGTATTTTTAAATTTCCTTTCAAGAGCTTTTTCTTCTCCTAAAGGATTATTATATAAATAAGGGGTACAACCTTCAAACCCTAAATTAGAATATGTACTATTTATAAATGTTCTTTCTAATTTATCTTCCCGAACTAAATACCCAACAAATAATAAACCAAAAATCATCGCAGGAATTAAGGCTAAAGTCATTAATTGCATTCTAGCAAGTCCAGGGTCACGCTTAGCCTCAACAATTTTTTGCATTAACTTAGTGATTTCATATTCACCTAATAATACTTGCTCTATTTTGAAATCATCAAATGGATTAAATATTGTGATAAATACTGACTCATTTGGTGGTAGCTCGGTAACTATAACCTCTTTATCTTCTTCAATTAATTTATGTTTAACTTGAATACTTCGGCGTCGATTGAACTCAAATTTTGGGCTATATGAAAAACCTCCAGAATAAAGTACTCTTATATTTTTTTGTATTTTTGAAGAGTAGTTATCGATTCGCAGTGATAACAACGTTATTCTTCTCAAAGTTTTGAAATTAGGGCTATCCAACTCAGAGATTAATTCTTCTGGAATGGGGAAAGATACCGGTCCATATGTTGTATACCCAACTGCATCAGGAATTTCTTTTCTTATTTGAAATATTGATAATAATTCTTTAAACACAACCTTTCCTTATCCTAACGCTCTTATCACCGGCGCCACTGAAGCGCCTGAAAGAAAAAACCCGCTGTTTGGCGTCCGGTGCATAAGATTGTTATACCACAAACAATTGAATAAACCCTATACACTCGATACTGATTGTTGATATGAACGCTTGTAAAACCGCCGCGTGTTGATTGACAGATGTAAAGCGGCTACTGCAATGTGTCTGTAAACGATTAGTACGACAAACCCATGAAGATAATGATTGTTCGTACACAACACGCTAGTTTTTTAAACACAGGTTTGGAAATGGACAAATCTTTATTTGTACAAAGCCTTGATTATAATACAAAGATAAACCCAACTACCCAAGGCAATAAAAGTACATGCTTGTACTTTTATTGCCTTGGGGTATAACGCCCTGCGGATAAGGGTCGATTATGACGTCTAATGCCTGAGCGCAGCG
>CAZZIX010000422.1:0-2123 GCA_964654345.1 uncultured Methylomarinum sp. | reverse complement strand
AGTAGTATATAACAAAAAAGGCTCACCTGACAAGTTAGTTTATACTGATGTTGAGAAACCTTCACCAAACGACAATGAGGTATTGATAAAAATATATGCTACATCAATAAATGCAACAGATTACCGGTCAATGAGAATGGGAATGATACCCAAGAAAAAGATTTTTGGAGCAGATATATCAGGCAAAGTAGAAGCGGTAGGCAAAAATGTTCAAAAATTTAAGCCAGGTGATAAGGTAATAGGAGGCCTTTCAGATTGTGGATTTGGAGGTTTTGCTGAATACGCTGTGGCTACAGGGAAAACATTAGTGTCAAAACCTGCAAACATTTCATTTGAAGAAGCTGCCGCCATACCTTTGGCAGCAATAACAGCTTTACAAGCAATGCGAAACAAAAGCAACATTCAGAAAGGGCAAAATGTACTAATTGTGGGGAGCAGTGGTGGTGTGGGAACTTTTGCAGTTCAGCTCGCAAAATATTTCGGTGCAGAAGTAACAGCTGTATGCAGTACAAAAAATTTGGAACAAATGAGTGCTCTCGGTGCAGATTTTATTATAGATTACACACAAGAAGATTTTACTAAAAGCGATAGGCGTTATGACCTCATTTTAGCAGTAAATGGGAATTACCCGATTTTTGCCTACAAACGAATCTTAAAACAGAAAGGTATTTATGTAATGGTTGGTGGTGCTATGATGCAGATTATCAAGACATTTTTATTTAGTAAACTATTGTCACTTGGCTCTAAAAAAATGTATTCCCTTTTTGCAAAATCAAACCAAAAAGATTTGGAGTTTGTTGTTAAACTTGTAGAAGAAGGCAAAATTAAACCGGTTGTGGAGCAATGTTATCCACTTAATAAAACAGCTGATGCAATGCGATATGTGAGAGAAGGGCATGCACGAGGAAAAGTTGTAATAACTAACGCATAAGAGAAGGCGATAAATAAAAGAACTGATGAAATTCCAGTTTCAGAAATAGAACATTGTATTTCATTAGCATTAACTTATCATCGAATTAAACACTTGCCAATGTTAGGTATTTAATTTTTATACAGATATGAAAAAAATGATTTTCATAATTTCAATTTTTGCATTATCTATTAGTAGTTGTAATTCCGATACGTCTAGCCAATACACTTATCGGCCACCTAAGAATATTAATGATGGATTAAATGTTGGCACTTTGGATGAAGTGAATATTGACTCTGCATTGATTATAAAGGCAGCGAATAAAATACAACAGGGCAAATATAAAGAAGTGCATTCTATGCTCATTTACAAAGATGACAAACTTGTATTTGAAGAGTATTTTAAAGGGCATAAATATAAATGGGATGGTGTTAACCATCACGGTGAACTGGTGACTTGGGACAGAACTATGTTGCATAGTGTTATGTCCGTTACTAAAAGCATTACTTCGGCATGTATCGGAATCGCAATAGATAAAGGTTTTATCAAAAGTGTTCATCAGTCCATATTTGATTATTTGCCAGAACATCAGCAACTCAATACGGATGGGAAAGATAAAATTACCATCGAAAATCTATTAACCATGACCTCCGGATTGGAATGGAGAGAGTGGTCTGCGCCTTATAGCAGCTCTAATAACCCTACCGTTGGGATTTGGTTTTCAGATAAAGATCCAATCACTTATATTTTAGAAAAGCCGCTTGTAGATAAACCAGGGACAAGCTTTAATTATTCAGGTGGAAATATGATTGTTTTGGGTGAAATCATTAAGAATGCTACAAAAATGAATATTGATGAGTTTTCCAAAAAATATTTATTTGAGCCTTTACAAGTTGAATCATTTGATTGGGCTGTTCGATTCGAAAATGGTGTGATTGAAGCAGCCGGCGGTTTAAAAATCACACCAAGGGATATGATTAAAATTGGTTTGACATTTTTAAATAACGGAGTGTGGAATGGGAAGAGAATTATTTCTGAGCAATGGGTCGAAAAAAGTTCCACCTCATTTCCCTTTAACCATGATATTAATGTCCCTGGTGAAGATTCGGGGAGAAATGGTTATTCCTATTCTTGGTGGACACATCAATTTTCTATTTCAGGCAAAAGAATTAAGGTGTTTTATGCAGATGGCTGGGGAGGACAGAAAATCATG
>CAZZIX010000421.1:0-2155 GCA_964654345.1 uncultured Methylomarinum sp. | reverse complement strand
TTTCCATCAATCACTTTTTGAGCATCAACAACAGTTGTGGTTAAAAACAAATCAACGCCAAAAGCTTCAAGATAATCAACAACAGACTCTCCCCCCGTAAAAGCATGTCTAGATATTTTAAGCTTATTATTCCTTATATTTTGCAATACCCTTATACCCGTTTCCGGGCTATTTCTTGACATAACAACCACTTCGATAAGTGGCGACTCACCCTTGGGCTGATATTTATTTAATTCTAACAGTGCTTTAACAAGTGGCATTCCGGTACCATCTTCAAGAGGCTCCCCTTCCCTCTCAAGCATATATTTACGATACTCTGCAATGGCAGTATCCTTATCCGAGGTGTATTTTTCACGAAACACTTTATCAGCTTCCTTTAAATCAAACAAAGCGGTTGCTGAAATACCAATAACTAATGTTTCTTTTAAATGTGCTGACATAAACCAGTTTACTTTCTTTTACTTTTAGTTAAAAGCTTATCTAAATGATTTGCAAAAGCCTGCCGATCATTTTGATTTAAGGCTGCCTGCCCGCCTGTATCAATACCACTTCCTCTTAAGGTATCCATAAAATCACGCATATTTAATCGTTCTTTTATATTTTCTACCGTATAGAGTTCACCACGATGATTAAGAGCAACTCCACCTTTATCAATCACTTCTGAAGCTAAAGGAATATCGCCAGTTATCACTAAATCGCCTGATTCAACTTTCGCTACAATTTCATTATCAGCCACATCAAAACCACGCGCCACTTGTATAAATTTAATGTATCGCGAAGGGGGTGTACGAATAAACTGATTAGCAACAAAGGTTGTGTTTATCTCGGTACGATCTGCTGCTTTACACAAAATATCTTTAATAACGACAGGACAAGCATCTGCATCCACCCAAATTTTCATTTTTTATTATCCTCACTCTTAAAAACTAAACCCAAACAACTAATGATAGGACTATTCTTTGAGAGTAGATTGTTTGTTACTGAAATTAAACGGTTAATTATAAAAACAACAGGGCCTTTTTATAGCAAATTTTAAACCTTCAACTATACTTCAAAATATTAACTAGCTTTATCAAATTGTATTTATAAAAGACACAAAGGAAAAATAAAACATGAACTTTTCTGTAAAAGAAAACGCTAGTTTATTGGCTTTATTTTTAAGATTGATAGATAGTGTCATCATCATCGCGTGTGGTACGGTGTGTTTTTATCTATTAGAGCCTATCAAAGAATTCCCTTCCTATACCGGCTATTTACCAGAGAACTATTTAACCGTTATTGTACTCGGTTTTATATTCAGTGCCTGGTGGTTTCCAGCTTTTAATTTATACCAAAGCTGGCGTGGAGCTAATCTTTCTACAGAAATACGGGCATTATTATTAGGTTGGGGTTGTTCTCTATTAGGTGTACTTGCCTTTATCTTTTTTACCAAAACAGCCACAGATTTTTCAAGACATTGGTTATTTCTCTGGTTTATTTCCTCATTCATTTTATTATCACTCTTGCGAGTGACTTTACGAACACTTTTAAAAAAGGTACGCAATAAAGGTTATAACTTACGCTCCATTGTTTTAGTCGGCGGCGGAAATTTAAGCCAACAAGTCGCTAAAAAAATCCAAAAATCTTCTTGGATGGGGTTAAAAATAAAAGGTGTATTCTCAGACCTAGCAATCTCAAATAATAATGACTTACCTACTTTAGGCAATATAAATGAAGTGCTTAGTTATATTAATAAAAACGATATAGATCAAGTCTGGATTACCTTACCTCTAAAAAAAATGGAACAAATAGAACAGCTTTGTAAACAGCTACACTCGACAGTTGTTGATATAAAGTTAGTGCCTGACATAGCCAGCTTACGTTTATTAAATTATTCAGCTACACAATTAGATGGTATGCCAATCATCAATATGTCTGTATCTCCAATGTCAAATACCAACCGTTTATTAAAATGGATAGAGGACAAGGTATTATCACTACTCATTTTACTCATAATAAGCCCTTTACTTTGCATTATTGCCTTAGCTGTAAAATCAACATCCTCTGGCCCTATTTTTTATAAACAAGAAAGAATAGGAAGTAACGGAAAAACCTTTCAAATGCTTAAATTTAGATCAATGCCCGTCGAAAGTGACAATAATTTAGAATGGGGACA
>CAZZIX010000420.1:0-2157 GCA_964654345.1 uncultured Methylomarinum sp. | reverse complement strand
ACTACGAAAACGATCTAATAACCGTTTATGTCGATGTTTATCGACATTCATGCAAAACTGTAATTTTTTTGACAGTTGTTTAATTAAATCTTGGGTTGGCATTTATTATGAGAAAATTTATCTATTATACTTTTAATAGTACATACTTCAAAAAATCATATTTATACTATCTTGATGCATAGAGTCAATAGGTCTTAACGGTAATCAACTATTATCTAAAATACTAAATTTATTTAAAATTGAAGATAGGCATAAATTAAGCAAAACATTAATTATCTTTTCTGCTTTAATACAAACTTGTCACCTAAATTATTCTGTATACTCAAAATCAGTAATGACTGGTTTTTCTTCTAACAAACTCTGCTATTAAAAAAATAAAAAATGCAAAACTTGATAACAATAGACAGTCTAATAATTATAGAATCTTTTTTTATCACATTTTTTTTATTGCTAACTCTACCTCCCATAGCAAAAAAAATTGGCCATACTGACTCACCCAGCTCCAGAAAAAAACACGCTGGCGAAGTACCTTTAGTCGGTGGACTTAGTATTTTTTTCTGCTTATTAATCCTATATTATTGGCTTCCTATTAAAAATCATGCCTATATACTAGCTGCATCACTGATAGTTATCTGCGGAACTATAGATGACAACAGGGAGCTTGGTGCAAAAGTTCGAATATTTGTTGAGATGATAGCAGCAGTTATTATGATTAAATGGGGCGGAATTGAAATAAATAATTTAGGAAACCTCTTTGGCTTTGGTGATGTTGCATTAGGTAAATTCTCATCAGTTTTTACTGCCTTTGCAATAATTGGTGGGATCAATGCTTTTAATATGCTTGATGGTATAGATGGTTTAGCAGGGTCTCTATCCTTATTGGTGTTTATTCTTATTTTTATTGTTGCTTTAAACACACCTGAAATTATTTCCTTATGTTTGCTATTTATTTCCTCAATTATTGCCTTTTTATTATTCAATCTACGTATTTTTGGTCGTAAGAAAGCGACTGTTTTTCTTGGTGATACTGGTAGCATGCTTTTTGGCTTCACTATCTGTTGTTTGCTTATTGAAGCCTCACAAATCAACAAAAATATTATCTCCCCAATTACTGTGCTTTGGATTATAGCCATTCCGCTATTTGATTCTATTTCGATTATGATCCGCCGTATTCGAAAAGGTCAATCCCCATTTGCCCCAGACAGAGAGCACTTTCACCATATACTCTTACTTGCAGGGTATTCTGTTAATCAAACCGTTGGTATTATTCTTTTAATTGCCTTTACAGCTGGATCATTTGGGATATTAGGCGACAGGTTGTTTAATTTGCCAGAATGGCTAATGTTTTACATATTCATAAGCTTATTCTACCTTTACTATTGGGGAATGACTCATTCGTGGAAATTAATGAAACTTGCTCGTTACCTCCGCGAGCACAATCAAGATAGAAGAAAGCTCAAAAGAAGACAAAAAACTTTAGCTTATACTGGTCAAAATAGACGCATTTTATCAGATAGACGCAGTGGAAAAGAAAGACGTTATCATGATATAAAAAAAGAGATATTTAAAGAAAAAAGAAATTAAACTCTGCTCAAAAATATTTTTAACGCTGAGTAAGTATCAAGTTTCACTACGTTGTACTATGATTCATTAAAAGATCAGCCTGAAACATATCGGCTGATTTTTTTAATTATTTCTGGTTTTGTTCTATACTAACATTGAACTACTTCAAAGGATGTTCTAACCTTCGACTCTCGTTTTAAGCTACCATGATAGTAAAGGATCAAGAACTTGTCTAAATCAGACTTTAACTCAATTACATTATCATACGTTATAGCTTTGATAGTCGTATCTTCAATGGTTCTATTAAAACCCTCATTCGATTTAGGCGTGTAAAGTGCAGTCAATCAATGTTCTATTTCGTCTTTAATACAGGCTTAATCAAATTCATGCTTAGGCAACTGGAAACAAATAACCCAGCTACCTTACCACTTGCCTTGTTCTTTTCACTAGTAAATTTATCTATAAACTCCGCGCCATTGTGATGTGATTTATTTTTACATTATTGTTAACATTTAAAAGAAATTCTGCTTTGTCGGTTTAGACTCATTTCGTATTGGAGAAGGCTTGAACTTGAATATAAAATCAATATTATGC
>CAZZIX010000419.1:0-2177 GCA_964654345.1 uncultured Methylomarinum sp. | reverse complement strand
AACCAATTATTTTTATTATAAGTTTCGTTATTTATTAAATCCTCAGTCCTAAGGGATTTGTAGTTAGTTGCTTTGGGTGATGCTATCGCGCCTTTTAAATCATTTGCTGGATTGCGCTCACAAACACCAGTTGCAATTCCATAGCAAAACACTGCACCACACCGTTGTAATAATCTGGATGTTGTTTCCAACACACCACGGCTTTCAATCTTCCTGATTGTCAGTAAAAGAATAGGTGCTGTGATTTCATTGATTGATTTACGACCGATTGAGGGAAATATGTCCAGCTCCAAAGACCTTAGAACTTTCTTGGCATGTTTATCTGTCCACTGACTGCTTTTTTTAACAATCCATTCACGCGCCACAACTTCAAAAGAATCATTTGATAGTTCTAATCGTTTTAGTTTTTGTTCTTGCTTGTCCTGAACAGGGTCAAGCCCTTGGTGGATTAGCTTTTTGGCTTCGTCTCGTGCGAATCTAGCATTTTTCAATGAAACAGTAGGGTAAACACCAAGGGCTAGTGTTTTCTCTTTCCCATTGAATCGGTATTTCATTCGCCAGTATTTCCCATTGCCTTTTACCAAAAGAAACATTCCAGCACCATCAGTTACTTTGTATTGTTTCTTTTTGGGCTTGAGAGCTTTCACTTTTTGGTCTGTAAGCATTTTGGGGGTACTTTTTTGGGTATCAAATTAAGTACCCCCAATAATACCCCCAAAAATCCTGTATTTCAACGGATATATTTGAACGCCAACGAACATGGAAACAGGGGAAAGGTCAGTGTAAATACAGACTGGAAAGGGGGTTGTGAACGTCTTTGAACATATAAATGGTGGCGATACCGGGGATCGAACCTGGGACCTCAGGGTTATGAATCCTGCGCTCTAACCGGACTGAGCTATATCGCCATATTTTGAAAGAATCCTCGCTGAAAGGACCCTATAAAGCCTGAAAATTATATATTTCAGACCAATTATTGTCAAACATTAAATCTAAAATGTACTACATCTCCGTCTTGTACATTATAATCTTTACCTTCAAGACGCCATTTTCCAGCATCCTTAGCACCTTGTTCACCCTTATTATCAACAAAATCTTGATAGGATACTATTTCTGCTCTGATAAAGCCTTTTTCAAAATCTGTATGGATAACACCCGCCGCTTGGGGAGCTGTCGCATTAACGGGTATTGTCCATGCTCTAACTTCTTTCACCCCTGCGGTAAAATAGGTGGCCAAATTTAATAATTGATAGGCTGCTCTCACTACTCGATCTAAACCAGGTTCTTCTAGCCCTAAATCATCTAAAAACTCTTGCTTTTCTTCTTCATCCAACTGGACAATTTCTGCTTCTATTGCGGCACAAACCGCAACTACATTTGCCCCCTCTTTTGATGAAAATTCTTTTACTTTATCTAATAATGGATTATTTTCAAAGCCATCATCTTGAACATTAGCAATATATAACGTCGGCTTTATGGTAATTAAGCAATATTCTTTGATTAATTTAGTTTCGTCTTCTGTTAAATCAAGTGAGCGAACCAATTTCCCTTCATCTAAATGAGAAAATACTTTTTCTAGTACCTTTTTTTTTGCCAACTCATCCTTATCACCTGACTTAGAAGCTTTAGTAGCTCGTTGTAATGCTTTTTCTATGGTGGACATATCAGCAAGTGCAAGTTCTGTATTAATCACTTCAATGTCACTTAAAGGATCAATTTTTCCTGCCACATGGACGACATTTTCATCTTCAAAACAACGAACCACATGAACGATAGCATCTGTTTCTCTGATATTACCTAAAAACTGATTGCCTAATCCCTCCCCTTTTGATGCACCAGCCACTAAACCTGCAATATCTACAAACTCGATTGTTGTGGGTAACACTCGTTCTGGATCAACAATTTCAGCCAGTTCATCCATTCTGGGATCAGGTACAGGTACTACACCTACATTTGGATCTATAGTACAAAAAGGGTAGTTTTCTGCTGCTATTGTTGCTTTGGTTAATGCATTAAATAATGTCGATTTCCCTACGTTGGGTAAACCAACAATTCCACAATGAAGTGCCATGACTTATATTTCTCTTGTAGTAGAATGTTATGGCTTGCTAAAGCCAAAAATGGGTTGATTATACAAGTCAGAGCAATTTTCTTAAATATTTTTTACTTTTATTATT
>CAZZIX010000418.1:0-2182 GCA_964654345.1 uncultured Methylomarinum sp. | reverse complement strand
TCTCATATTAGAGATTAATAATAAGCAGTTACACAAAATAATTTACATTCTCGAATCTTTTTTTGCAATATCTTCAATTGTATCCATAATCGCTTTACAATCGTTGAGAACTGCCTCAGAGTATTTACTTAAAGCTACATGTTTATTAGAAAATTCGTTATCAAGTGGAATAGGTAAAAACTCAAGTGACCTTAGACAATCAAGTAGGGGGGGGGTGAACCGTTGATTTAAGTATCCTAACATTATCATTTTTTTCAGAAAAATAATGCCTCCCAGGCACTCCTTCCTTATATTCATCATCTTTATCGTAAAACGGTTCATTATTTGAAGTTGATCCAATTTGGTTAGGAATTCGAATAAGGGGGAGAGACCAATACTTTTCAGCAAACCATTCTTCACCTAGTTCAGCGGTCACATAATGCTGTCTACGGGGAAGAATTATGTTAAGTAAAAAATCGACTGAATACTCGGCTACAATAGCGGCAGCATCACTTAATGCCGTGTGCATATCGACTAACACAATGTCTATCTTATTTTGCTCTACCACAGCATTTATAATCATGCTTATGTCACGACTCGCTTTATCATGGGAGTAATTTATTTCTGATAGCTCTGTTAAATTACGTTCAACTGGGAGTAACCATAATTCTCCACCCGATTTTTTGATATTATGAGTACATCTTTTAACCATTTCATAAAACTTTTCAGAAGAGTCAACCCCTGCTGTTTTATACGCCTCCTCAAAAACAGGAATTTTACTAATATTTTTTTTCTTATTTCTGAGTCAAGTTCGTCAACTAAATTAAGCGTCATTTCTTTCAATTTTGACTTATAGGTTGGTTTTTTTGCTGGTGCCAGTAATTCTTCTCGTTTTTCTGGTTCTAACGTATCCCAAAGATTAAAAAGTATTGTTTCAAGCCCTTCCGGTCTATTATTCTTGTTTTGATTTCCTTTGTCGGTAAATTGAATAGTTCCAAACAAAACGTCCAAACTTGGTGCTTCAATATCCATATCCACCGCTAATACTTTAAACCCAAGCTGAGCTAGTGAAAAGGCATGCTGAGAAAGCAATGTGGAACGACCAACGCCACCTTTCATGCTCCAGTAAGCTAATCTAAGAGGTACTTTTTCATTAGTCATTTTTTTAACCCTGTCAATTTTAATTATTTGGATAATGTTCTTTTACTAAAGGAGCGTAAAACTTGTGCGGCAAACTGGCCTGAAAAGCGTGAAGACCTAAGTGTAGAGGCAATTTCACTTTGCAAAATGTATTCATAATCGGAATATTCTTCTTTGAATTGAACATATGTTTTTCGCACCAAAGCAAGAGATAATGTTGCAAGACCTGTTAGATAAAATCGCTTCTCATTTTTTTCCCATAAATAGCACCATTCATTGTCATCTCCATTCTCTTTTATATTTTCTGTATCACGACGAGAAATGATATCATCTACTAGAGAAAATAAATTGAACTTGACTGAAGATGAATGACAGTATTCAACCATTTCGCTTATAAATCGCTTTTCTCTCTTTTGAGCGCGAGTATTCGATTCAGTTTGTTCTTTTCTTTTAGCATCTATAAAGCGATCAAATAAGCTTCCCCAAAGTAATAATTCAAAATAAGGTCCACCTAGCTCTTCCATCACAATTTGTGTGTTTAATGAGTCCGATTGAAAACGATGATATTCACCTGCTAAATGAGATGACGTATTTTTATTAAACACAAGTTCATCAAGCCCTTGGAATACAATACTGCCATCATCTGACAGGGTAGAATCGTCGCCATGTTCGATAAGAATACTCATTGCTAATATTAAATCTAGATATCTATGCCGTCCAATAGAACCATATTCTGCCCATATGCCCTGTTTTGACTGAGTGTCACCTGTATCCATAATCCAATCTACTGTATCCACACAACACTTTTTTGCTTTTTTTATTTTATCTTTTTCACTTATCTTTGCATCCATCCATGCTTTTAATCCAAGGCAAGCCATGTAGCTTGAATAGATATCAGGATACTCGTGGTTTAAGGCAGAAGGAACCTCTAAATGCCAAGACCAGCCACCTCCTTCGTATGCGCCCTTAATGATTTTGTCAGCTAGTAAATTTGCTGCACGTTCTATTTTAGGCATTGTTAATTTAATATAGTTTTGTTATTCTACTGTTTTTCTTTGAGAGA
>CAZZIX010000417.1:0-2202 GCA_964654345.1 uncultured Methylomarinum sp. | reverse complement strand
CTACACTGTAAAACCAGATAAAGGAGTGGATGTTAATAAAGAGTTAGGCAATAGAAGTCCTTTTCCTAATGAACAAGAAGTTGTTATTCCCGGAGGTGTTAAGCCAGAAAACATCAAAGGTGCAACACCTGTTAACAAAGACGGAAGCCTTAGTAATTCAACAGTTTTAAACCCAAATCATTACAAAAAACCCAATGAATAACGAAAAAATGATTAGAGCATTGCTTCCAACTGATGAAATTATTAATTGCACTACTAATTATACTGATTCAGCGCCATGGAAGATAAATATAAATTGTGAAAAGAATGGTGTTTTTCAATCAGAGGGAAACGATTTGTTTGAATCATTTGTTAATTTGAGACAACAGTTGCGTAGTAAAGAAATTATTCTATTGTGCAATGGTAGTCGCCGCAATATATTCCCTTCTCCAATGTTGAGGCAATCAGGAGGAGGAAAGAAAGCATACTTATTGAGGCTTGGTGTTCCAGCTAGAAGAGAGGATATTGTAAATATTTTTGATTCAGTAGAAATAAATAATGTTGATACTATCGAAAACCAAAAAGATTTTTATGGACAATGGTTAAACTCATTGAACCCGACTGCTAAAGAAATTGAAGAAGCTAGTAATCATCCAAATGGCTGGGTTTATAGGATTGATGGAAACTTCTCTGATGACCAGCCAATTCCTCCTACTGCAATAATTGGAGCTTGGGAAGTCAATTCTGATGGAAGACTTACGAACAAATTTGATACAAACAAGAAATATAATCCTGCACAGCCAGCTTAACCTATAGCACGGTAGGTTGAATTGAGGCACGAAACCCAACAATTGCTATATTTCAAGATAGTTATTGTCTAAAGACAAGGTTGGGAAGACGACACAAACCATACCTTTCAACGCAATTAACTGTTAGTGTTCTAGTTCAACAACTCAAGTCAATCAAAAAAAATGTATACAATCGATGAAGGCCAATTAACCGTTCCACAAGACTGGAAAGATGAAAGTGTAAATGTATTAACCTCCAGGACAGATGGCACGCCAGCTTTTAGCCTGGTGATCACCCGTGACGACCTGCCGCAAGGTATGACTTTTTCAGATTACGCCAAACAAGAAGTCGAAAAGATATCCAGCAGTCTCCCTGAGTTTAAACTGATAGAAGAACAGGACACTTATCGTATCGACAGTCATGCCGCACATCGTATTGAATATCTCTGGAAATCCACAGAAGGTCACCTGCATCAAATGGTTGCCTTCACCTCAAAGGAACAGCGTGTCATCGTTTTTACAGCATCTGCCCCTGATGCATTGACGGAACCACAAAAGAAACAAGTCACACAAATGCTGCTGAGTTTCCGGTTTCGTCAGTAAGCATCCAGATTTTTAGTCGCATCAAAAATTCGTTCAATAAACTGCTGAGCATAGAAAGCAGAACAGACAGAAAAAATGGGGTCAGACTCGACTTAATGAAAAACGGAAATTCATCTACGACTTTGCTTTTCTATCGACAACCTAAAGGGAAAACCATGTTTTTACCGAAACATCTGATTGCCGTTGTGATCATCTTACTATTCATTTCATTCTCTACTTTTGCCGTAGAATTTAGAGGCGCAGGTATTAGCTTTGAGCCACCCGAAGGCTTTACTGAGCTTACAGACGATTTGTTAAAAATTAAATTTCCTGGAGCAAACAGACCTAAATTCGTTTATGGCAATGAAGATTTTAGTGTAACGGTGACGGTCACTCCATCAGGTAAAAAAGCGAGCAAAGTGAACTTAAAAGAGATATTGAAAGCAATGGAAAAAGCTTATTCTAGGATTATCCCCAACCTGGTCTGGATAAAAAAGGAAGTGGCTGAATTTAATGATCAGACATGGTTGCATCTTGAACTTACCAGCACGGCTATTGATGCTGATATTCATAATAATGTATATATGACAACACATCGTGGCAAGCTTGTAGCATTTAACTTTAACGCTACAAAAGAGATGTATAAACAATATAAAACCCAGCTGGAACAAAGCTTTAACTCCATCAAGCTGATTAAATAGCCAGGCAAGGGTGGGCAAGTATTTTCTACCTACCCTCACTTTTTCACCCATACAATATTCAAGGGTCAGCCATTTTTTTAGTATTCACTATTTTTATTAGCTGAAGTTTCCGAGAAATTAAAGCTTGCATTTGTTGGCCAATAGGGTATTTT
>CAZZIX010000416.1:0-2202 GCA_964654345.1 uncultured Methylomarinum sp. | reverse complement strand
ACCAATTTCAAAAGGAATAATAATGACTTACATTTTACGCCCTATTTTTGCAGCTTTACTTTTATCTCTAACTGCATGTTCCAGTATGTATTATGGTGCTTTAGAGTCAGCTGGAATCCCTAAACGAGAACTGATGGTTCATCGTGTTGAGAAAGCACGAGACACACAAGAAGAAACTAAAGAACAGTTTAAAACAGCACTTGAACAATTTACGGCTGTTACTAATTTTGATGGCGGTGATTTAGAAGTTGTTTATAACCAGCTTAATGACGAATATGAAGCTAGTGTAGATCAGGCTGAGACAGTTAGGAAACGTATTGATGATATTAAAGATGTTTCTACTGCTTTGTTTGAAGAATGGGAAGAGGAAATTGAAGAGTTTAGTAGCGCGTCATTAAAACGTAGCAGTAAAACTCAGTTATCTGAAACTAAACGTCAATATAGACAGCTAATTAATGCAATGGAATCAGCAGAGTCCAAATTAGACCCTGTTTTGACTGTTTTTAAAGATCAGGTTTTATATTTAAAGCACAATCTGAATGCCCGTGCTATTTCCTCCCTTAAAAATGAACTAAGCGGCATACAATCAGATGTTTCTTCACTGATTGATGCGATGGAATCATCAATTGATGAAGCGAACAACTTTATAAATTCTATGGAACAAAATAAATAGATAATTTCTTAGCTTAATAATAGTGGCACTAATTTTTCTGCAAAAAAATAAGTGTCACTTTTGCGTCAAAATACATCAAGATTAATAAATAAGTTGATCATATGTTGTTCTGATATAACGAGATATATGATTAGAAACTACTCTCGCATTCTCTTCGGACAACGTTTTAGGTAAATTGCTTATATACGTTGGCAAAGCTTTAGGCTCTAAAACCCAAACATCCGACTTTTTGTTTCGGTTCTCAATATACCATCCAGGGAAAACAATCACTGGTTTAACAGTAAGCTTAATTCCAGTTAATATTAAAATTTGTTTTTCTAACCATTTTTTCTGAGCTTCCACCTGAATTAGAATCTTTTTTTCCGGCTTATACCCGTTAATAGACAATCCATCCTCACTATAAATTATTTTACATTCACCCTTTTCTGGCTTTGAGTACGTTTTAGTTTCTATCGAAAAAACCCCATGCTCATTAACAATAACATGATCTAAATTAAATTTTTCTCCAACTAAATCGTGGAATATTCTGTATCCTTTTTCTCTAAGTGCATCTAAGGTTTGACCAACCGCTCGTTCACCATCTCTACCTAATCTAAGTGCTTTAAGACGTTTTCTTACTTTAAATATCCTAAAAACACAGTAAATTGACACCCCAACTGTCATAAATGTCGTTAGAATAGGATCGGGTATCTGAAAAACTTCGTACCACATCAACCAATTAAAGATAGTTCCTACACTCATCATCATTGGATACATAACGTATGAAACCAACTCTCTATCTATTGTTTCTTGAATTTCCTCATCAAGAGACTGGCCTGGCGTTCTTAAAGGGTTATTTTTTAGCGGGGATTTTTTTTGTTTTTTCATTCAATTTTTTATTTGCTTTCAAATACTCTTCTTTACCCAGCCTTACCATCAATTCTAGCCGTACTTAAAATGGGTGAATACACATAAATAAACAATGAAAATGCAGCTAACCAGCAATAAGTTGAAATCATCAAAAAACCCGTATAACCACTAGGCATCATTGCTGGCATTATTACTCTAAATAAGGCAGCCAAATTAATCAATACAAAGGCTATGGCAATGGTATTTGATGCTTTTAACACTCTTCCAGTATGGCCTAAAGAAACTCTTGCCATCATCCCTAGTGTTAATACACCTATTCCACCCACTGTAAATGCATGGGTTGCTAAAGACGCTGGAATGATTGAAAGTGATGATAAAGCAACAAAAACAAACCCTAACATAATCCATCCGTAGCCCATATAAAGTACCCATAACAAAGGCACATACCATATTTTTTGAATATACCAACCAGATACTCGTTGCATATTGGCAATAAGGGCGAAAATAGAACACAGGGTTAAAAACCATCCGTTTATATCAAAAATAAGTAATAAAAAAACGATTGCACTACTGACTATGGATAAAACATCTAACAATGGGTTACGGATAGCAATTACACCTTTTAAACCTTTTTCTGTAAAAAAAGGAAAGACTCTCCCTGCAATAGTAAGAATTATCAT
>CAZZIX010000415.1:0-2213 GCA_964654345.1 uncultured Methylomarinum sp. | reverse complement strand
AAAAATCTATAAAAATAAAAAATGGATGGTCAAAAGCAGAATCTAGATGTTTGCAAAAAATTAGCGAAGTGAAAGAAAATACGGATAAATCACTGTACTTTAGAAAAAAGAAATAATGCTAAATCGTTTAATTAAAACAATTTACCCTCCCAACGACAAAAACAAACATGGCATCAATAAATTTGTTGATATTTTAACAATCCCCAATATTGTACTAATAGGTGAACCAGGATCAGGAAAAACATACCTTTTTAAAAAAGCCAGTAAATATGAAAAGGGAAAGTATATCTCAGCAAGGAACTTTCCTATTTATGCAGATGACACCTATATCAATAAACCTGTTTATATTGATGCATTAGATGAAAAAAGGTCACGAACTGAGCATTCATCTACTTCGATAGATAATATCATTGAACGTTTATTACAAATACGCCCATCAAAACTCAGACTATCATGCCGTGCCGCAGATTGGTTAGGCGAGACAGACCTTGAAATATTTAAGCCTTATTTTGAAGCAAACGGTGGTTATTGCGTTGTAGCACTTGAGCAACTCACTGTTGAAGAAATAGATGAAATACTTGCGAGTAGAGGTATTAATAATCCAAGTGATTTTCAGGATATAGCCAGTGAAAAAGGTTTAAGTTCAATGCTTACAAATCCACAAACATTAATTATGTTAGCGGATTCAACTCAAAATGGGCAGTTTCCCAATAGTAAAAAAGAACTTTATGAAAATGCTACAAATATACTACTAACTGAACACAATGAAAGTCATCAACATAAAGTACACACGGAATACCCTTTAGATGAGTTAAAAAATGTAGCAGGTTTAGTCTGTTCCGCATTATTAATCAGTGATATTGAGGGAATTTCTTTATTAAAATCGGTGAAAAATTCCTATTCATCTCTTCCTTATTCAAATTCAGAAACGATATTAGCCGCACTCACAAAACGTGCTTTTGTAATGCAAAATCAAAACCAAGAACTGGTTACTTATTCACATCGAACTATCGCAGAGTATCTAGGGGCATATTGGCTGGTTAAATCAATTCGTGATGGTTTACCTATTGGGCGTGTGCGTAGCTGGCTTGGAGTTGATGGTTATCCTGTATCAGAATTGCGAGGTTTATATGCATGGTTGACTCAGTTGCTACCAGAATATACAGATGTTTTATTAGCAACAGATCCTTATGCTGTATTAGTTTATGGAGATACGAGCTGTCTTTCTCTTTCAAATCGTAAAGCATTGCTTCAAGCGTTAATCAAGCTTGCAGAAAAAGATCCGTGGTTTCGAGGACAAGATTGGACAAGCGCACCATTAGGTGCATTATCAACACCAGATATGGCAAGTGATTTTAAAACACTTTTATCTGCACAGCCTATACAGTTTCATTTACGCTCAATTATTTTAGGCGCCATAATACATGGCGAACAACAACCTGAACTTAAAGATATTTTGCTGGAAATTTTTTGTGATGAAAAAGCATATTACGCTGAACGACTGAATGCTTTTGAAGGTTTACTAAATGCCATCCCTTATGGTGAAACTCTCATTGTTAAAGCAACTAAAGAGAAGTTACAAATAAGTTACGATACTCTCCGCCTCAAGGCAGTAGTACTATCTAAGATTTATGAAGGTAACTTTAATTGTGAAGATGTTTTTCAACTTGTAAAGGATTACATAAAAACATGTCACTCTAATCATTCTGTAGGTGATTTATGGTATTTAAGAGATTCTTTACCATTAACAGAACTACCTAATATTCTAGATGGCTTGGCGAAAATAGAGCAGGATGAAGACATTGAATCTAACCGTGAAGTATCAGGCCTTATCTATGAAATATTGAAACACACATTAAGAAATACAAACACCATTGAGCCAGTTCGACTCTGGTTATGGTTATCAGGATTACAAAAATTTAAACCTTATCAATACAATTATCATAATGAAGATGAAATCAAAATTTGGCTGACAAAGAATGAGCCCCATGTTTTAAAGATGTTTGAGATTGCTCTGAATGAATATGAATTTGATAAATCTCACACTGTTTGGTCTTTTTGGAATGGCTTTCAAAATGCTGTTAGATTTTCAGTTAATGCCCTTTCAATTATAAAGACTACCTTTTCTCTAATTGAAGAAAAAGAAAGTTGTAATAAAAAAGAACAATCTATTTTTCAGCTTATTTTAAGTTTAACGATTGATCTGAACCCAC
>CAZZIX010000414.1:0-2261 GCA_964654345.1 uncultured Methylomarinum sp. | reverse complement strand
ATAACAGGAAAACGGTATTCCATATTTGCCTCAAGCTGGATGTCTCCCACCCTTTCATAATCTCCTGTTCCGGCAAATGAACCCGGCCCCAGAGTACGAAAACGCCATGCCCGCATTCCGTTGGCTCCTCCGGCAAAGAAACCTTTTTCGTAAGGAACAACTGCAGAATTCAGATAAGGAATTACCATACCCACCAGTCCGCGAAAAACGAGTGCTTTCCCCTGATTATCAAAATGAATATAATGTCGGTAATCCAAATTAAAACGGAAATACTGGGAATATGGGACACCAAAAATCATGAAATTGCCCAGCGTATCTCTTGTCCCCCCAAAAAGGCCATTCATGGCGCGCAACATATTGCCGGACGTCTCCAGGTCGAGACGCATATAGTTAAAATTTCCGGCCCGGTGCGGCTTCTGGTTGTTGAAAATAATACTGTAACGTAAACCGGCAATCATGTGGTCGGAATATTGCTCTTTGAGTTGCTGATTGGTCTCCTGCTCAAGAATTTTCCGAAATTCCGGTGTGGGATTGACCTTAACAAAGTTAAGGTTAACAGGTGTCAGCATGTGTTTAAGATGCTTCCCTTGTTTCCAGGAGTAGCTAAACTCAATATTGCTGATATTTTGCGTATAATAGGGTCTAATGTTATAACTATATCCAACTCCGAGACGCGTTTCAGCCATATCCGACATCCGATATTTTCTGAACGGAAAGAGGGTCATGGGAAAGATTACCGAAGCATTCACTCCTGCTTCAAATGTATTAAAAAGGCCGTTTCCCCTGGAGGACGTGATGGCGGAGTCAGAAGGTAGTTTGCCAATATGCTGCGCCTCAAATCCGCCATTAAACCTCAGGCTAAAAACTTCTCCCCGGCGAAAAATGTTCTTATTGGTAAACGAAAGTATCCCGTTCACCCCCAGATCACCACTGGAGTTTGTCCCCACAGCTTCAACAGAAATATTGTTCAACTTTCCTGTCTGCATCTGAATCCGGGCATTCAGATAACCGATACTACCAGTATCAGCTTTATCCTTTTTTACCGGTTCGAAGCTAATGTTGGTCGTCTTCAAAACCTTATAATTAAACAATGGCTGGTAAGTCTCTTTCACAGCTTTATCAGAATAGGGTACTCCTGATTTTAGGTGAATTGCATTGTCAAAAGTTACCAGTGCAAATCGTTTGTGTGGCTGACAAAAATAATTGTAATGGTATGCCGTAGTATCTTTAGGGAACCTGATCACATGATCAATAAGTGTGTATTCATGGGGAGTCATCGGATCATAATCCGGAAAGATATCAATAGTATCCAGGAAATAACGAATATGAGGGAGCTGTTTCACTTTTCCCGGATGATTTACTTCGGCTGCTTCTCTGGGTTTGATGTCTATCTGTACACTGGCTATGTTCCTTTGAAAATTGGTATCTACCAAAAACTGAATATAGTTCCTGTTAAAATAGTAATAACCTTGATTTCTAAGTAATTGCGTAATTCTGTCGCGTTCATTATCCATAGTATATGCATTATAAACACTCCCTTTCTTCAGTAGGCCTACTTTTTCCTGATTCCGTAAAAAAGGTCTTAAGGTGGAATCTTCAATAACAAATCTAATTGAGTCGTAGTGATAAGGTTTGGCAGGGATGACCTGATAAGTCATGTCAACTAATTTATTCTTTTTCGGGTACTGAAAAGAATACTTCACTCTGGAATGGAAAAAGCCAATATCTGCAAGATATTTTTCCATATTAAGGGCATTCCGGGCGGCATCTTCTTTATAAAAATAGACAGGTTGTTCGCCAAATTTTTTGTTACGCCAGACACTAAATTTGGTATGCTTTTTCTCATTTTGGTAATATTGCCAAAGCTTTACACGCCAAAACAGAAATTTTTTATTACGTTTAGGTTGTATGTACGGCTTAAGTTCGCTTGTTTTTATTTCCGGATATGACTTGTTACTTAGCTTTATTTTACTATTGTTGACAAGATACTTGCCCTCCGGGACAAACTTCTTCACAGAACAGGAATATACCCCTGCAAGAAGGAGAATAAATATAAGGAGTAAGCTTATTTTCAGGCGTTTCAATTTTTCCAGAGTTATGCTGCAAAGCTAAGAAAAGATAAATATACCGTACGAATTGAAAAAGCAGAAAAAGATGTTGGTCATTAAAAATATCCATGTATATTTGCACCCTCAAATCCAGAAAAGGAAGAGGGAGCTTAGCTCAGCTGGTTCAGAGCACCTGCCTTACAAGCAGGGGGT
>CAZZIX010000413.1:0-2267 GCA_964654345.1 uncultured Methylomarinum sp. | reverse complement strand
ATATTAATAGCTATTACATCAATTAGTTCCTATTTTTTTATATTGAACATTTTTGGATCAAACTCTGAAAGCGCTCCCTTTAATACGGCCTGTTCATAGGCTTTCCTAAACTTTACAGCTCTCTTGTATGCCTGCTTGATTTTGTTTGGTGTATAAGTGGTTTCTCTACAGCAGTAAAATACTTTCGTTCTTTTCTTTCCTGTATGATCTGTCCAATTAACAAGAATATCATAAGTATTGACATCTTTTCCGTAGTGAGTTTTCAGTGTGATACCTACGGGCATTTTTTTGTTTGTGCCAGGAATATAGGATCCTTTATTTTTTTCAAAAGATTGTCTAAAAGCACCGTTTGGTGCTACTTTTAATTTTTTCTCCATACTGTCACGAAGCTTCTTCGCTTTTGTTAAATCTTTTTCAAACCCAGAATAACTCTTCCCATTAACAATAAATTGAATTTGATAACCCGCTGGATTTTTTTTTATATTTCTTAAATTTGATTCTTGTTTAACACTCATGCTTCTTTAATACCATCCTTATAAAACATACAGTTGCTGATCTTCTTGTTTTCCACCAGTGCTCATTATTATATGATGTTCTTTGCTATAACTGAAGGTTCTTAGAAATTAAACTGCACGGTTGCTTGAGGTAAAACAAATTAATTTCCAGGAATCTTCAGTTGACTAATGCATTGTTCGTAAACAGCAATTGTTTGTTCGACACAATGCCGTGCTGAAAACCCCTGATCGAAACTTTTGCGTGCGTGTCGACCAGCTTCAGTAAGTTGCTCTGGGTGTTGCTGCAGATCGATTAGCTTCTGAGCGAGAGCATCGGCATCGCCTGCTGGAACATACCAGCCATTTTCCGCATCACCGATCACCCAGGTCATACCCGAGCCTTCAATATTACTGACAATGGAAGGTTTTCCATAATACATGGCTTCCAATAAAACCAGCCCGAAGGCTTCGGTGCGCATAGTCGAAGGCAGACAGAACACATCACAATTCGCCAATAGTGCATTCAGAATAAGTTCTGACTGGTGTCCCAATAATTTGACCCTTGCAGTTAATCCAGCATCGACCACTTGTTGCTCCAGTGCCTCTTTTAGCTCGCCTTCGCCAACAATTAATACACTGACACTGGCAGTCTCTTGTGATATTTTAGTCACCGCATCAATTAATAAATCATGTCCTTTGTAGTGAGTTAGACGGCCAATGCATAGCACCTTAAGCGGGCGATCACCTTGCACCCCTGTATTCCATAATTTACGCGCTTTTTCATGTAGGGAATTGGTCATTTGTGGCATTCGCGCTTCATTGAGTGTTAGCGGGATGACGTTGCATTTCTGCAGATAAGGTTTAAGCGTGGCGCTGGTTTGTAAATAGTTAGGTGAAGTTGCAATAATTGCCCGACTCCGTTTTAGAAGATACCACTCAAAAGGACGATACAGCTTATATGCAAGTCCGAGAATTGGTTTATCTGCAGGGAAAACAACATCTGAATGCCAATGGATTACCCAGGGGATACGCCTGGCTACAATCAGAAAGATTAAAAAAAATGCCGATGTATTGGGTAAATGAATATCAATGACATCAGGTTGGAAAGATTTGATTAGTGCTCCAAGCTTCCCTCGAAATCCTGGACTAATGGGAGCAAACAGCAATTGCCCATAACTGCGTACACGCACAATCAAACTGCTGTTAATCGTTTCTTGCTCGGGCAGTTCACCACGACTATGGTCATGCACTATTGCGGCACACTCAATTCCTTGGGCAGTCGACTCATCCAATAGATCAGCCAGAAAGTTTTCCATACCGCCTGAAAATGGGGGAAAATATTTTCCGATGTGTAATACCCGCATCTGTGATACCAAGGCTGTTAACAAAGGGTTATTATACCTATAGCAAGTTGTTTTGCATTAATTCTACTTTGCCACATTTAACAGCAAACATACATAATAGAACCTCAGGTAGGGTGCGTTGTACGCACCAATTAGCGTTGTTTTGCCTAAATGGTGCGTACAACACACCTACATTGTTTAATCTAACAAAGTAGGATTAAGAAGTGAAGATTTTGGTTTCACAACACTGTTAGCCCGTATTTCTCATTAGCCTTCGCTACCTTTTTGAATTCACAAGAAATTTTATTCAGTCGGAAAGACACACGGTTATTGCACTTCTTCATGAAATTCCTCGTGAATTCAAATAGCTAAGCGATAATCTCATCAACTGGTGAGAAACGCGGACTACAGAAACAGATAAGAAATTAAC
>CAZZIX010000412.1:0-2270 GCA_964654345.1 uncultured Methylomarinum sp. | reverse complement strand
TTTATATTGCCGTAACTTTGGTTGCACATGGCCCTTTCTCACCTTGCCCCTCGACGTACTCAACCTTTTGACCGTCGTTTAAAGAGGCATAGTCGCCACCACTTTGTATTTCTGAGTGATGGACAAACAAATCTTTGCCGCCGTCATCTGGAGTAATAAAACCGAAACCTTTATCTGCGTTAAACCACTTTACTGTACCTTGACTCATTTTGCTTTCTACCTTTATGATTGATGATTAAATTTTATAAATGAACCAAAGATACTTGAATTCATTTGTGATTTTCCTTTACCTACACATAACATTTTAGTTAACCAGGAGCCGCGCCTTCTGCGGCGATCTGGTTTAACGATTTGTTAGCGTATTTCATTATTTTATTCATAGTTGAGTTTGTAATAATGCATCCCGCATTTGCATGTAGGCAATTAGAAACTCAAAAAACATTCGCCAAAATAGTTCCATAAACAGAAATGAAATTACGAAAAAAGCTACAAACTTAGTTTGTTGTTTTCTATTTAATGATTCCCATAATAATTTTTTCCCGTTTGCATATGCGGTATTTAATAATCTATATTTCCGGATAATCCAAGCAAGCAGGAGCCATATACCGATAGGCAATATAAGTGCGCCAAGGTAATAAAAAACTATTAAAACTTCAGTGCTAATAAAGCTTTTAAACGTAATAAAATCCATTGTGCATGAATACCTATATTTCTTATTATGACGCTAACGATTAAACGTCCTTTTTGATTGCCTTGTTATGGTTTGCATGACTTTTGTATAAAAATATTCGTTTTCTTACTTTTAACTGAACCTGTCCAGTTATTGAAATGATTACTATATTGTGATTTTATAATAATGCGATACCAATTGTTAATATGATTGCTGCAAAAAGAAACCACCTACCTAATTGCGCATTACCTTTATATTCTCCCTTGTACCTTTCTTTTAATTTTTCTACTTCGTAATCTGTTAATTCGCTGCAATGTGTACATTGCTTTTCTTTCCAACGGTATCGTAGTTTGCACCTGGAACATTTTTTTGTAATTACAATTCTAGGTGGTATAAACAAATTTTGTTTTCTCTTTTTTACACACAAACCACGCTGTGAAATATCTGTTGTATACTATTTGTTATGTTTTTTTTGCCACTGAACTATTTTTACTATGCGGTTGTGAAAAATAAGTATTATTGCAGTAACAAGTATCGTTTAAAATTTTCTGTAGGGCTACATCTAGGTGTATTTTTTTACTTGGTAATTTTCTGTAAATCCAAATATGGCAGATGACCTAACCTCATGCAACTGCAGTAAGTTGAGCGATGGTTCTTTCTTTTATTTTTGTGGATGAAGTCAGAGGATGATAACTAACTTGATGAATGGATTTGCCATTTTCTCTTAAAAAAGATTCTACTTCAAGGTTATGAACCGCATTCCCCCAGTCTTCTCCGATAACAAAAATGTCGATATCCAATTCTTTACAAGCAGAGGCGTATTCTAATTTATAATACGGATGCACAATATCGACACAACGCAATGCTTTTAGCATTTCTATCCTTTGCTCAAGAGGAACAACGGGAGCATTTTTTTTATAACCCGCAACCACTTCATCTGAAGCAACGCCAACAGCGACGATGTTACCTAATGATTTGCAATATTGAAGTAAGGCCAAATGCCCAACATGCAATAGATCCCAAGTTCCTACAGTGTATACAAGCATTTTTGAATTCGCCTTCAGTCTATGTAAACGTGTTATTATACCACAAACCTGCTGGCTAAATCGCTTTCTTATAGGTCCAAGCCCACTCTATAACTCATTCCCGCTAATAAAGGTAAACTAATGACCGTCGAAAATGCTGATTCTCAAGAATTACAACCCAATTCTATCCTTTCTTACGCCAAAGATCTGCCAAATATTTGTTCGCTTTCTGGGTTAGCTTGTACCCTTCTTGCGATTTATTTCAGCATTACAGGGAATTATGCGGCAGCAATGATAGGAATGATCTGGGCAGTTGCTTTTGACTGGGCAGATGGTCTTATTGCACGAAGGATGAAAGGTCGTACAGGAAATGACCGTGTTTTTGGAGGTCAACTTGATGTGTTAATAGATATCGTTAGCTATGGTGTTACACCGGCTATTTTACTTTTAAGTTATGGAAATTTTGAGTTTATCTATATGATCGGGGCGTTTGTGGTGCTTGCAACGAGTGCGCTACGACTGAGTTATTTTTCGACCTTCGGTCTTGAGGGCGGAACCCACTACAAAGGATTGGC
>CAZZIX010000411.1:0-2283 GCA_964654345.1 uncultured Methylomarinum sp. | reverse complement strand
TTGCAGAGTGAATTCTCTCTCGATTATAAAACACCTCAATATATTCAAAAATTGCTTGTTTAGCTTCGTCCCTAGTTTTGAACAGAGTGTGGTGAACCATTTCTGTTTTTAATGTATGAAAGAAACTCTCCGACACAGCATTATCCCAACAGTTTCCCTTACGGCTCATTGATTGAATAACATGGTGTTCTTTTAAAATAGCTCTATGACTATCAGAAGCATACTGACTCCCTCTATCTGTATGCCAAATCAGGCCTTCGTTAGGTTTTCGCTTCCAGAGCGCCATCAATAACGCATCGTTGACTAATTTGGCTTTCATTCTATTATCCATCGACCAGCCAACTACTTTTCTGGAAAAAAGATCAATCACAACTGCGAGATATAGCCAGCCTTCTTGCGTATAAATGTAAGTAATAGCACCTACATAATAACGGTCAACCTGCGATACAGTAAATTGCCTTTTCAATAAATTAGGCGCAATAAGTTTATTATGCTTGGAATCTGTTGTTACTTTGAATTTCTTCTTTGTTTTACACCAGAGTCCAGCTCTTACCATTAATCGGCCAATACGGCGGCGACTCACAGTGATACCTTGTTCAGAAAATTTGTTCTTTAAACGACGAGTTCCATAAGACCCTCGGCTCTTTTCAAATAGAACCTTGAGTGTTGCAATCAACGGCTCATTCTCTTTTTCTCGCTCTGTTTTTGGTGACTTGATCCAGTCGTAATAACGACTACGAGAAACCTTCATAAATTAACATAGCGTTGTGATGGAATAATCCTGATCCTGTTGCTTTATCCACGCGTACTTCACTTTATTTCTCTCGCAAAGTACGCTGTGGCCTTTTTTAACAAATCTCGCTCCTGGGTTACTCTTGCAAGCTCCTTCTTTAGGCGTTTATTTTCATCATAGGTATGTTCGTCTGTTCTCTCAGTCATTTTCTTCGGCTTGGAATATTTCCCTATCCAAGGATGTAAGGTATTTACATTCACACCCAAATCTCTGGCTGTTCCTGCAACAGGGTGATCGGATTCAACTGCTAATTTAACCGCTGATTCTTTAAATTCTGAGGTATAGCTATTTGGTTTTTTTGTTTCTTCATTCATTTTAGGCACACTTATTTTCTTTAAAAGTATTTTAAGATATGTGTCCTGCTTAGTGTAGCCTCATCAACTATCTAGTAGGTAGATTACAAACTACTAGGTCAATAGAACCGTCTTTAAAATCAGTTAATCCATCAGCTATGCGAAATTCAGCTTTTCTATTATCAAACGCACAATTAAAATTCTCTTTAGCAGAGGCAACTACCATATAGGATTCATCAATAAAAACTAATGAGGCCAAAGGATTATCGCGAGTTAATATCAAACCAACGATTCCATTGCCACAGCCTAAATCTACAATATCTTTAGCATCAGAATAATTGGGTAAATGTTGCAATAAAAATCAAGTTTCTATATCCAGACTGTCTCTTGAAAAAACATTAGCATGATTTACTATTCGATAATCAGTATTCTCTAATTGATAATAAACTGGATAAGGGTTTACAAACTTCTTTCGTTCACTCAATAAAGTGGTAAAAATTAAACGTGCTTTTTTCTTTGCCAAGGAAGGTGTTGTAGATCCTAGATAACGTTCCATCAATTTCCAGACATAGCTTTACCATACCCGCTGCAATTACAGTTGACTTAGGCGTTAATAGCGCTTGAAGACGAAAGAGCTGATCTTCTAACAACGCCAATGTTTTAGGCACTTTAATTAAAACCACATCCATCGAATGAGTTGGCCAGTCCAGTAAGTTTTTTAAAGAAACACTTTTCAAAAGCAATTTATTAGCAGAAAAATTAAGCTGAGTTGATCGTTGGGAAAGCCAAGAGTCTGAAATTGCTAAGGGTTTAAAATAGCTTAAAGCCACGACTAATGCTCCAAAACTATCATTTAGCACTAGAACCTTCTCCTTACCTTTTATTACTTTATCTCAGCAAGGTAGTTTAATAAATATTCATCAGCAGCATCCCAAGCTCTGAGTGTTTCATTTTTTCTTTGCGGTAATCGCTGCAGTATAAATTGCCCTTGCGGCACTTTAAGTAAAGTCTCCATATACTCCAGTGTTAAACACAACTTTCTTTGGTTAGAAACATTATACAGTTTCAGCTCCGAAAGCTATATTAAGGTAAAATGATCATTTTTGATCGACTATTATTTAATCATGCATATTCAGTGGTATCCCGGCCATATGCACAAGGCCAACAAAGAAATTAAAGAAGTTCTTCCAAAAATTG
>CAZZIX010000410.1:0-2288 GCA_964654345.1 uncultured Methylomarinum sp. | reverse complement strand
AGACATGAACGAATAGCTAGAAAAAAACAATTGCTTTTAACTCAAGATAAGTAAAGATGTCAGTTCTTTTTGGTAAGGTTTTGATGAACATTCCTTGTTAAGCTAGTCGTAATAAATTAATACCGTATATTGCCAATAAAAATCAAAACGTATCAGTGCCCAGCGCAAAGTATATTCAGATATGGGTTTGATTGTATTCGGTCTGAGATGTTTAATGCACTGGGGCAATCCAAAAATTGAATAAGAAAATAATATTTCGCTACTTTGCCCTGCACCTCCGAATATGGCGAATCTCGGACACACAGGGGTCAATTAAATTTTTGTCATGTACAGAGGTTTGTTTTATTCAATTGGCTTCAAAGACTTGATAAAATTTAGTATAAGACTTTCATCTTTAGCGTGAAAGATTGCCATTAAAATATCATCATTTACAGGGCTTGCAATATTAATATTAATATTGCCGCTCTTTCTGTCCTCACGAAAGAATAAAAAACCGTCTCTTTTATAAACGGTTATGTTATTGCTATCATCAAATATTAGTTTTCGGGTATTTACTATATCTTTGTTGCTGTTATGACTATTATCGTAGATAGCAGAAATAAATTCACGTCTTGTATAATCTAAACCGTGTCTTTTGGGGTTAAAACCTACTTTATCAGGAGGTACGTCACTGAAGTTAAATATACTTTTTTTTGTTGTTGCTGTTGAATAAACTATCATAAACTCCATTGAAGTAAAGTCAGCATGTTCAGTTTTAAAATCTTCTGGAATAGCAAAAGTGTACCTATTAGTTAATGATGCAACCCTATGACCATCAGGTATATTGATAGTTTCGATGGCCTGCGGTTCAGTCTTAAACTGTTCCGAAAAAGCTATATTACAAAGTATTAAAAACAGTAATATAATTTTCATAAGCGACCCATTATTGAAGCGTCACAAATACTTCTTATATGAGCCTCAGTATGAGAGTCACTACAAACTTTATAAATTTTGACCCCATCAATTTTCATCTTCAAATACTTTTTGTACGTATCTAGTATAAGTGAGATTACGCTCACTATATTTGTATAACCTTTAGTGGTTGCTAATCTGGGAAGAGTGGCAACCCAGTCCATACCAATTGAACACTGCTTTAAATGATGAATCATTTTATAAAGTTCTATTGCTGCGGCATTGTTCCATTTATTTGCTGGCATTGAAGTGTCCCCACCAGTAAACGCATAGTAAAGTCTGCCATCGCTTCTTGTTCTTGTCCAGTCATTAATCTCTCTCTTTTTTTTAGTTATTTGAATAGTTAGAGTAATACCTTTTATGCTGCTCAATCAAATACGCTACTTCTTTAAGAAGAAAATAGAGTGGGTTGATTTTAATTTACCACACAAAAAATAATTCCTATTTATAGAGCGTAATGTTGTTTGATTGGATTGCTCCTAACAGCAAGAGAGCCAATGCTGTATATATTGACTCTCTTGTAAAGGGCTATTCAACTGACTTAAAAGATTTGATAAGGTTCATAATAATATTTTCTTCATTGGTATCATAAAAGACGGCCATTAAAATATCATCATTTAATTTATTGGGCTTGATATGCTGATAGAAGTTTGACCGTTTTTCCTATCCTCACGAAAGAATAAAAAACCGTCTCTTTTATAAGCGGTTATGTTATTGCTATCATCAAATATTAGTTTTCGGGTATCTACTCTATCTTTGTTGCTGTTATGATTATTATCGTAGATAACCGTATGTTTTGGGGTTAAAACTTACTTTACTAGGTGGTACATCAATTTCTTTAAGCGCATAACCACTAGCTTATCTATTCTTTCCACTTACCTGGGTTATACGGTAAGTTAACTTTATAATTCTTGTTAACTTAATCGCTAGTCTTCAATATATAGTTGTTACAAAATATTTATTAACCCTAAATTTAGAGTTATTTGAATGAGGAGTTTAAAATGAAAATATTAGTATATATTCAAAGAAAGATAAAATTGTTAAGGTTAAAGCACGAATTGAAACGTAGAGCTAAATCTCGTGGACATAAAGTAAGTTTATTTTTTAGACTTAACAAAAGAGTAACGTTCTAATAACAGCTATTTCGGTTGATCAATTACGAATCTATCCCAATTGATGAGAAGCCTCTCTAGTGGAAAGACACTTTCAATATAGGGGCTATATAAAGAGCTGAGTGGAATGATTTTACGAACTAGTCATAGTAATAAGCGGTTATAGGTGCTAATTTTGGCTTTCTGATGCTTGATAGTTATCAAAAACAACATCCATAAAGTCGC
>CAZZIX010000409.1:0-2290 GCA_964654345.1 uncultured Methylomarinum sp. | reverse complement strand
TGAAAACTGTTTCGAAAATGCTGAAATTGAATGAGCGTGTTTCCTCTGTTGATGTCCCTATGGGAAAGGAAAATGATAAGCCTTTAGTTGATTCTATTTCTGATGAGAACAGACATTCTCCTGAAGAACAGTTACAAGAAGATAATATAAAAGAAAATATTACGGAATGGGTCTATCAATTAGCTGATAAACAAAGAGAGGTTATTTGTAGACGTTATGGATTATGTGGCTATGAAAACTCTACATTAGAGCAAGTAGCTCAAGAACTAGGTGTCACTAGAGAACGTGTTAGACAAATTCAAATGGATGGTTTAAAAAGATTAAAAGAAATTTTAGAAGTAGGTGGTTTTTCATTTGAAGCAATTTTTCAATAAAATAGACAGTTTCTGATATTTATTAATTATGCAATATATAAGGTTGAAAATAGAACGGACTTTTGTCCGCTCCTCATAAATAGACAACGTTTCACTGTTATTTATAGCGGGCAGACGCCCGCTTTAAAATATGCGTTAATTATTGTTGATGAGGATAGACCTATTTTTTCTAAAATAAATTATACAAAGAGCTATTGTTGCGCCTAAAGTGTCAGCAAACCAATCTAAAATATCAGCATCCCGCCCAGGGACAAAAGATTGATGCCACTCATCTGTCAGACCATATAAGCTACAAAAACTTAAGCTGATTAAGCTTATTATTAGTGGGTTTAGAAAAAAACCATTAAAAAACCGCCAAGCCAAGACCCCCATAATGAAATATGCACCCGTATGATGAATTTTATCTTGATGCTCAAAAAGCATAGGGGTTGGAATGGTATTTCTTGAAGAAAGCCAGTAAATAAAACTGCAATATATTATTAAAAAGGTTACATTTACAAATTTAAGCATCTTTATTTTTGAAAGTGGAAAATATTTTTACTATTGCTGAGTTGTGTTTGCATCAGTCAGATATTACTCAAAAGGTTGAAGAAACTCATCGAGCCAGAGAGCTTTTTGCAAACGGGTTGTTGTCTTTCGAATCCTTGTCTCCTGTATTACCTATCACTAAAACAAAGTTTCCAGATAAACCTCAGTTATTAAACCCTAGAGATATGCCGAGGCGAAGAATAAACTCTACTGAAGGAAAGCGTGCATTTTTCCATGCTTTAGCTCATATTGAATTTATTGCTATTTCTTTAGCCTGGGATATTTTGTACCGGTTTAGAGGTTTACCAGGTAAGTTTTATCAAGATTGGTTACAAGTTGCAGATGAAGAAGCACAGCATTTTACGCTAATTCGAGATCACTTGTTAGAAATGGATATAAATTATGGTGATCTGCCTGCTCATCATGGGTTATGGGAGCATTCAGAAGATACACAAGGCGATGTATTGGCAAGACTGGCAATTGTGCCACGATGTATGGAAGCGCGAGGGCTGGATGTTACACCGCAAATGATCAACAAATTTCAAGCGAAAAATGATCAAAAAAGTGTAGAACTATTATCACGAATATTAGCTGATGAGATAGGGCATGTAAAAATAGGTTCTTACTGGTTTAAGAAAATCTGTGAGCAAAATGGTTTTAATCATGAAGAAAAGTATAAGGAATTAATTACTAAGTTTTTTAAAGGAAAACCAAAAGGCCCTTTTAACAGAGAATTGCGTATAATTGCAGGTTTTACAACTGCTGAAATTAATTGGCTGGAAGAGAGAGCATGAGTAAACAAAATTTAGAATTTCCATTTTTTGCCCTAGGGTTTCGAGCATTTTTTGTTTTAGCAGGCTTATTTGCTCTGCTTTCTATTGTCTTGTGGAGATCCATTTTTAATGGAACATTGATGGTGGATATATACTATCCTAATATCTATTGGCATGGGCATGAAATGTTATTAGGCTATTCAGTCGCCGTTATCGCTGGCTTTTTATTAACGGCAGTAAAAAATTGGACAGGTGTTCAAACATTACAGGGCCGTAAATTAGCTGCTCTCTGTATGTTATGGGTTTATGGTCGATTAGTGCCTTTTTATTCAGGCGTCATCCCTGATGAATTAATAGCACTTATTGATTTTTCATTTTTGCCTACCTTGGCATTTTTTTTAGCCAAGCCAATTCTTAAAACTGGAAATTTGAAAAATCTGTTTTTTGTCGGGTTATTGTTATTGATGGCATTGGGAAATGGATTGATCCATGCGGAAATTTTGGATTTTAATGAAAGTTCAGCAGAAACAGGGCTTGATTTAGTGATAGCTATTATCATTATGATAATTCTTACTATTGCAGGGAGAGTCTTTCCTTTTTTTACAGAAAAAGGTT
>CAZZIX010000408.1:0-2293 GCA_964654345.1 uncultured Methylomarinum sp. | reverse complement strand
ATAAAACGCCCGTTCAATATGAGATGATGAAAAACGTTGCTTAACCCTGTGTCTGGGGCTAGCTCACTTTGATTCTGATGTTCTACTACAGCCCAAGTCTCTCCTCTATCGTTATTTGTGGCGTATTAGTATTTCTTGTTTTCAGGCAAATACTTTTTTCTAACATCAAGTTATTGACAGAAGAATATTATATTTATAACGCTAATCAAGTAACCAATTTTATGGAATCATTAAGGGCGTTAAAGCTCATTAAAATATTCGCCAAGGAAACTGTACGCACTTCACTTTGGCAAGATAAATGCTCGGCTCAAGTTAGAGCAAAAGTTAGAATTGATCAGTTAAATGCTGTTTTTGAGTCCAGCAAGGATTTTCTTATAGGGGTTATTACAGTTTTTGTTTTTTACTTCGGTGCCACTGACGTTCTTGCTGGTAATGTGAGTCTCGGTATGTTAATAGCATTTATTGCTTACAAAGATAGTTTTGTTAATAGCTCAATAGCTCTCGTCGAAAATTATATAGATTTTAGAATGCTTGAACTTCATTTGTCACGGTTAAGTGATATCGTTTTCGAAGAAGCTGAAGAAAAGCCAATTTCCAATTATTCTGCTTCTATTATTGGACAACTTTCTTGTAGAAATCTTTGCTTTCGTTACGCTAAAAACGAGCCCTATATATTCGATGGTATCAATATTGAAATTGCACAAGGAGATTCGGTAGCAATCATTGGTGCTTCTGGGGTAGGAAAGTCAACATTAATAAATTTATTAATGGGATTGACTAAAGCTAGCGCTGGTAACGTATTGATTGATGGACACCCTCTTCAAGATTCTATGCTTGTCCAGTATCGACAATTAATATCATCTGTTTCTCAGGATGATACTCTAGTATCTGGTAGTATTTTAGACAATATTACATTTTATGATAAAAAACCTGACATGAATTTTGTTATTAAATGTGCTTTTGAGGCTTCGATTCTCGATGAAATTAATTCAATGCCAATGCAATTCTACACTCACATTGGCGATATGGGGGTAGCTCTCTCAGGCGGGCAAAAACAAAGAATTATTTTAGCTCGCGTGCTATACAGGAAACCTAAAATTCTATTTCTGGATGAAGCAACTAGCCATTTAGATGGCGATAATGAAAACCAGATTAACTTGGCAATAAAATCCTTGAAAATGACGAAAGTGCTTGTTGCGCATAGAAAAGAAACAATACTTTCATGTGATTACATCTATGAATTAAAAAATAATTTACTACTGGATGTAACCAGTAATTACAAAAAATATAATGGGGGATCAACAAACCATGGAGAACTAAAGTTATGAATCTCATTAAAATATTTCTAACTAGCATTTTAGTCTGCTATTTGATGTTTTCTTATAATGCTGGAGCATCGTCTCATTTGAGTGAAATAAATGCTCAATTAGTAAAAATGGGGAAGGCTGATGTAGAAGTAAGAAAAATATTAAAAACCCTGACTGAGAAACCATTAACGAAAGATGAAAAGAAAAAAATATCGCAATCTGATAAACGTAATACCAAAATCCTTAAGTCTTTTCTCCAAAAGTACGGTTGGGAAGAAGTCACTTCTCACTTAAAAAAGGATGGAGTCGATGCTCTTTTTTTAGTTGTTCAGCACTCAGATGATACGGTATTTCAAGAAAAATCTTTGATAAAAATGGAAAAACTTCACGAACAAAAAAGAATATCAGGGCAAAAACTTGCGCTTTTAACTGATAGAGTGCGAATTACACAAGGGAAGGAACAACTATACGGTACTCAGGCTGATATGGTTGATGGGCAAATCGTTTTTAAGCCAATAATAGATTTAGATAATCTCGATAGTAGAAGGCGTTCTTTAAAGTTACCTCCTATCGATTTTTATAGAAAAATATTGGAAGAGCAATATGGAATTAAAAATCATGGGCTTATAGAAAGTAATTGATATCTTCCTCACTTTAAAGACCCACTGTGTCAGGCTAGTTGCTGCCTTTAACAATTCATTTGGGGTTAATAGAAATGTGAAGTAAAGTTCATGGGACGGGTAGCGGGTCGGACCCTGAGGTATCCCCACAAAATTCACTCGCATAAGACTAAGTCCATGTAAGGTTTTATATTATTCAATGCCCCTTTGATCGCTTTATCCGGTAGTCGAAAGTTAGTTTGCGCAATGAGAAGTCGAGCCAGGAAAATAGCGGAATAGGGTTCTCGTTTGCTAGAGGAATTAACTCGCACTTGTTTTGCTATCGTCGTTTGTTTTCCCGCGATACCAATACACCAAAGAATGAAG
>CAZZIX010000407.1:0-2294 GCA_964654345.1 uncultured Methylomarinum sp. | reverse complement strand
GAAAAAATACAGGTAGCTGATGAAGACAGAGAAGAGACTGGTCTTTTATTAAACCAGACCTCTGAAGAAATAATAAAATCGAACATCGCAATTGACAGTTTAAATAATAAAGTTAATCAACTTGTTGAAGATAATGATAGTTTAAGAAATCAGATTTCTGCACTCGTAGCTGCAGGAACTTATGATGATGGTGATATGGTGAACAGCTTAGATACATTAAAAAAACAGCAGAAATCACTAACAAGGCAATTAAAAGAGAAGGGGCAGCTATCACCTATGTTGACCTATGCTGCATTAGGATTGGCTGGTTTTTCAGTGTTATTGGCTGGGGGGTTAGGTGCTATTGGATATGGGGCGCAATCAGATGTAACAGAATTATCAGAATTGGTAATAACGCTTGATGAAGAAACTGATGATTTAATTGCTAATAGCTCAAAAGCTGATATTGAGAAATTAAATGAAAAAACTCGATTGCTAATTTCAAAAAATGAAAATTTAACTGTAAAAATAGATGAGGTTAAAAATTCAATATTAACTAATTCGTTAGAGCCAATAGTTGATGATCTTGTTGAGAACAATGATCAAATTCAACAAACAATTGAGAAGTTACTAGCAAAAGTCGAACAATTAGAAAAACGAAAGCCTGTTACTGTTAAAGCGAAACCAAGAAAGGTGAAGAAAGTTGTTGAAAAATCAACATGGGTTGTAAACTTAGTTTCTTTTAAACAAGAATGGTATGCAAAAAGTAAAGCCGAAGAATTTGAAAAAAAGGGTGTGCCAACGGATGTAATAAAGGTTAAAGTTAAAGGAGAAAACTGGTTTCGATTAAGGGTTAAAGATTTTAAAAGTAAATATGATGCAGCAAGCTATGCTGTTAAAGTAAAAAAGACACTTAATCTCAGTTCTGTTTGGGTAACCAAATTTTAAGTTTGAATTAATTTATATTACTATATTAAATATCCGTGAAAAGCAGACCAAAGTTAAAGGATAAGATTTAGACGCAAAGTAAATCTGTAATGTAGGTTGGGCTGCCGTCTCTTTGGCAACCCAACAAAAATTATTAATATGAATTCAAAGCTTTTAACTTTTTTAAAAGAAGATATTTGGACTAAGTCTGATAATTATCAATCAACAATTAAGCAATTAAGTGTTAAGTCATTAAAGGTTCTTTTGCTTTCCATCCAAGGTTTTAATCGAGATATTTGTCAGTTAAGAGCATCTGCGCTAACACTTTATACCTTACTATCCATTGTTCCTGTTATAGCTTTATTGTTTGGTATTGCCAAAGGCTTTGGTTTTGAAAAAAAACTTGAGCAGCAATTATTGGAGAAGGCATCAGAGCAGGATACGATGATGCTACAGTTGATTGAATTTTCACAAAACATGTTATCCAGTACAAAAGGAGGGTTGGTCGCAGGGATTGGTATTATCGTACTGTTCTGGTCGGTAATAAAAGTAATTAGTAATATTGAAGAATCTTTTAATCATATTTGGGATATTAAAAAAAATAGATCGGTAGGAAGAAAATTAAGTGATTATTTATCGCTCATGATGCTAGCGCCTGTCTTGTTAATTGTATCAAGTAGTATTACCGTCTTTGTAAAAACAAAAATTGCCTGGTTAGTTGAAGTGATTCATTTACCCGAATTTGGTACTAAGCTTATGCTATATGCAATGAGCTTTTCTCCTTTGATTATTATGATATTGCTGTTTACCTTTGTTTTTTTGTTTATGCCTAACCAAAAAATATCTGTAAAAGCTGGTGTTATTGCTGGTGTTGTTACGGGTATTTTGTTTCAGGTTGCTCAATCTGCGTATTTAAGTTTACAAATTGGTGTTTCAAGTTATAACGCTATTTATGGAAGCTTTGCAGCACTACCCTTATTTCTGGTTTGGTTACAATTAGTTTGGATGATTGTTTTGTTTGGCTGTGAAATTTCTTTTTTTATTCATAATTTTGAGAGTTATCGGTATAACAAAAAGTTTTCCAGGCTCAGCTTTTCTTTAAAAAAGAATATAGCGATACAAGTATGCCATTTTATTGTTAAACGCTTTTTGAACAAGGAAAAGGCAGCAGATGTAGGGTTAATTTCTAAAGCGTTGTCTTTACCTATTTCAATAGTACAAAAAACACTGAAAGAACTTATTGATAGTCATCTTATCGTCGAATTAAATGTGGAGGAGGGAGAGGAAAGTATTTATCAGCCTGCACATGATATTAATAATTTAACGATAGGAACTATTACAAATGCACTTGAAACTGCGGGACAAAATTCTGTGCCTGGTTTAAATGG
>CAZZIX010000406.1:0-2310 GCA_964654345.1 uncultured Methylomarinum sp. | reverse complement strand
TCTCTTTCTTCCTGAATAAAAAAACCTAAACGGTCATCTAAAATAGCTTGTAGATAAAAGTTATTATCTTTTGATTTTTTAGCTAATTTAATTTGTAAAATGGCGGCTTTAGTTTGTCCGTTAGCATAATAATATTCAGCCAAATAACGGTGTGATTCTGCAGGCTGTTTTAGGTTGGCGTATGTTTGAGCCATTAATTCAAAGTATAAAGGCCGTTTTTTTGCATTATAGTCTAATGACTTTAACAGTACCTTTGCCTTGTCAGAATTATCCGTTTTTAATAAAGTTGAAATATATTCAATTTTTATTGCACTGTTATTAGGGAAGCGATGGAGTGCTTTTTTAAAAAGTGAAAGAGCTTTTTTATACTGCTGTGCTTCTAATGAAGTTTTAGCTAAAGCATAGGCATATTGAGGTTGGTTTGGGTATTGCTTGGCTAGTTGCTGAAAAATACTTTCTGCTTGAGTAAATTTCTGTTGATTGAGATACATTTGTCCAGTGCCATACAAAGCAATTGATTGTTGCGTTTTTGTCCCTTGGCCTTGTCGAGTTTCAAAATACTTAAGTGTAGTTTTTTTATTGGAAGCAGTGATGGCTCTGAGTTTAGCTTTTATGAGTAAATAACCGAGGGAATCTGGGTATTGTTTGTAAGGGTATTTGTTTGATCTTCCTCGAGTGTCAGAAATACGAGAAGCTGAAACAGGGTGAGTTCTTAAAAACTCTGGAATACCTTTGCCATAATAGCGAGTTGACTGTTGAAGCCTTTCGAAAAACACAGGCATACTTCTAGGGTTGTATTTAGATTTAGCTAATGTTTGCATTCCAACACGATCAGCCTCTTTTTCATTATCACGGGTGAAATTAATCTGAAATTGTACGCTTCCAGCTTGGATAGCCATTAAAGCAGCCTGTCCTGCTTCCGGTGATTGTGTGGCAATTAAAATAGCTGCCAATGTTGCGGCGGCTGTTGGAATAGATAATTTACTGGCCGCTTCAAAAGCTCTGTATAAATGTCTTTGGGTGATGTGGGCGATTTCATGTGCCATCACTGATGCTAATTCACTTTCAGACTCCGTTAACAAGAACAAGCCAGCATTGATACCTATATAACCGCCTGGCCCTGCAAAGGCATTAATTTGATTGTCTAGTACTACAAAAAAATGGAATGGGTTAGATGGAAGGTCACTATTGGTAACTAATTGGTTACCGATTGATTGGATGTAATGTTGTATCTCTGCATCTTGATTGATATTTATTCTGCCATGTAAACTTCTGAAAAAGGCAGCACCGAGTTCTTTTTCTTGTGCAGGGGAAATGAGTGTGCCTGAAGAATCTCCCATATCTGGCAATTTGATGTTTTCTATTTCAATTGCAGTTGTTGGTATTGTTACGATAAAAAGAAACAAACCAAATGCAAGGGTTAAGGGTTTAAATATCATTAAGGCTAGACAGATAAAATTTTTTTAGTTTATAGGCATAGTCTTATTATAGAATAAGAATATGCCTAGTTATTATTTATTCATCTAAAATGAAATACGCTATACAGATTAATTCAAGTCCAACTGATTCTAGGACAGGCTACTCTGCTTATAAATTTATCAAATCTGTATTAGAAATGGATCATGAGGTTTTTCGTGTTTTTTTTTATCAAGAAGGAATTTATCACGCTTTTAATTATACAACGCCACCAGATGATGAATTAAATATGACTGAAAAATGGACTGAATTAGCAAATGAACAAAGTATTGATTTAGTCGTTTGTATTTCAGCAGCGCAAAGAAGGGGCTTGTTATCTTCTGATGAAGCAAAACGACAAAATAAACTGGATAATGATTTAGCTGAGGGTTTTAGAATATCTGGCTTAGGACAACTGGTAGAGGCAATGTTAGTTGCTGATCGTTTTATAGAATTTTAAAAAATAGGTTTAGGTTGAAAAGAATATTATTTATCATGAGGACATCCCCTCATAATGGTGTGCAGTTACAAGAAAAATTAGATGTTATTTTAACAGCAGCAGCTTTTGATCAACATGTGGCTTTACTCTTTTTGGATGATGGTGTATTTCAGTTAAAAAAAGGGCAGAAAGCAGAAAAATATGGATTAAAAGATACCGCGTCAATTTTCAATGCATTAGAAATTTATGATGTACATGAATTGTATGCAGAAGCTGAGTCTTTACAAGAAAGAGGCTTTCAAACAACTGATTTAAGTCTATCAGTTGAAGTGTGTTATAGAAAGGATGTTAATAAACTAATGAAACAATATGATCTTATTCTTTCTGGGTAAGTCTTATTTTTTTAGATTCTGCAA
>CAZZIX010000405.1:0-2334 GCA_964654345.1 uncultured Methylomarinum sp. | reverse complement strand
TTTTTCTTCAGATTACTGTAAAAATAACCAGTTTAAACACATCACAAAGGATGCTATTTTGAAACGAGTTTTAATTTTTTCAGAAAATAATCTATTAATTGAGTCTTGGTCGAATACCCTATCTCCAATATATCAAATTTCAAAGCTTGACAATATTGATTCTGATTTTACTGCTGATGCCATCATTATAGATTCACAAAAAATTGATAGTAATAAAAAGTTATTGTCAAATTTTAGTCATAAAACCACTCGTTTTCTCATTGTTGGGTCAAACTGGCCTGAAGACAATCAAATCAACGCCTTAACTCACGGCGCAGCGGGATATTGTGAAGCTTCCGAATCCCCAAAACTGATGCTCCAAGCACTTGAACAAATTTTAAAAGGTGATATATGGATTCAACGCCTACTTGTTCCTAAAGTTATTGGCTCACTAATGAAGATAAAAACTACTGAAGATGAAGTCAATAAAAATCATTCTTCATCAAAACTTTTAGAATCATTATCTAGCAGAGAAATGGATGTTGCTAAAATGATACAAGCGGGTGAAAACAATAAAACTATCGCATCATCTTTATATATTTCTGAAAGGACTGTTAAAGCCCATTTAACATCAATTTTTAAAAAATTAAACGTTCCAAGCCGCCTACATCTTGCTGTCTTTATTAAAGAATTAGGTTGACCAACTATGGTTAGTAAGATACATTTATTCTTATATTAAATTTTGACTTAAGTTTAGAGTACATGGAATGAAGACAAAAACAGCATTATACATAAGTAGCCTTATTACTATTACTAGCTTTGCCTATTCAACAACAGTCTCTGCTCAATCTCTACAAGAAGCAATACAACAAACTGTTAACGAAAATCCAGAAATACAATCTGAAAAAGCTGAACGAGTGGCTGTCGAACACGAAATAAGCCAAGCTAAAGCTGGCTATTTTCCTACTGTTGATATTGCAGCAGGAATTGGTTGGGAACAGTCAACTAACCCAACGACCAGAGCGAGAGGAGATGGGACTGTTTCATATGGTAGAGAAGAAGCATCCATCCAGTTACGTCAAATGATTTATGATGGCTCAGCAACGTCTAGTGAAGTAAAACGGCATAAAGCAAGAACCAATGCTAGAGCTTATAGTGTTTTTGGAAAGTCAGAAATTACGGCTTTAAATGCTGTTGAAACCTACATTAATGTTTTACGACGTCAGGATTTACTTACTTTAGCTAAGGAAAATTTATTAATCCATCTTCGAACTCACGACCAAATTTCATTGCGCAGTGAGCGAGGTATTGGTAAAAGAGCAGATTCAGACCAATCAGGTGGCCGATTAGCATTAGCTGAGAAAAACACTCTTTCAGAAGTAGGTAATCTTAAAGATGCAGAAACTGCTTTTTTAAGGATTGTAGGTGCATTACCCTCTAATTTACAACACGTCGCACATCTAAACGATAATTTACCTAAAACGATAGAAGAGGCGACTGAACAGGCTATTGCGAACCACCCTATCTTAAAATCAGCCAATGCAGATATTGATTCGGCCTTTGCTCAACATGCTACAGCCAAAGCACCTTATCTTCCAAGCCTTGATGTTGAAGCAGGTGCTTCACATAATAATGATTTGGACGGCATTAAAGGTAAAAATGAAGATGTTTATGCAATGCTACGTCTTAGATATAACCTATTTAATGGTGGAAAAGATGTTGCTCGTCGCAAAGAAACAACTGCACTAATTTATCAAGCTAAAGAAATTAGAGATAATACATACAGACAGGTTGTTGAAAGCATGCGTTTATCTTGGGTTGCTCGTCAAACTCTTCAAGGTCAAATGGATTTCTTCAAAACGCATAAACTCGCTAGCATTAGAAGTAATGCCGCTTATCAAAAACAATTTAATATTGGTCAACGTACCCTATTAGATTTACTTGATTCTGCGAATGAAATGTTTATTGCCAAAAGTGACTTCATCAATGCCAAATATGATGAGCTTTTTTCTCAATACCGTATTCTAGCAAGCAAAGGATCACTGAATAGTCACTTGGGTGTAACTCTTCCTGAAGAATCACATATATTAAGTGGCTCAAGAAAATAATTAGTTGCTTGCCAATATTTAATAGGCATTACAATTTAATGTCTATTAAATATACCTCTCCCTCTTTAGCTTTGTTATAAAGCTAAACTACTCCCATTTTGTTTAAGCCAATTTCTTTGTTTTTGATAGGCCGGAAAATGGGCTTCAACTAATTGCCAAAACCTTGCAGAATGATTCCTCTCTTTAATATGGCAAAGCTCATGAACCAGCACATAAGCTAACACTTCTGGTGGTGCAAGAATTAATA
>CAZZIX010000404.1:0-2341 GCA_964654345.1 uncultured Methylomarinum sp. | reverse complement strand
CGGTGCAATAGAGTGACTATTACGCCTCACTTCGTGAAAAATAGCGACAGTTTTTCTGCGCTAAATTCTAATCGGACTTAATCAGAGGTTCCTTAACATACTCACGACTAATCGATTAATTATTATCAGGCCATTACTACTGCGCAATAACTGTCTTTGTCTATCAGCATGAAAAATATAACCGAGGATTATCTCATAATCAGTAATAAACATAAATTGTGATTACCTTTTTTAATAATTTATCCTAGAAAGATCAGTTGGGCGTGGATTTATAATGCAAAAACCAGCTCAAAGCCTTCCATCTATATGCCTTCAACACACTTTATGAAATACATCTTATTTAAATTTTAACTTTATTTCCTAAGTAACTGGTAATTAATAAAAAACAAGCTATCTTTAAAAACATGATCAGCATATTTTTATGCAAACAACATGATTAATCAGTCACTTTAATTTATAGGAGTTTTTTATGAAAAAAATATTATTTAGCTTGCTTTTTAGCATATTCACCTTTCAAGCAAATGCCGCAACTGTCAACATTACTGGCTCTGGTTTAGGATTCTTTAATGCCTCTATCGCAAACATTGGAGAGACTTTCAGTGAAACTAACACCTTAATACTAGGCGAAGGATTCGATGACTATGTCATAAATTTAAGTGCTATAGACAACCCTTTTGGTTCAATCACGGGTTTTGATGCTTTAATTAATGGCATTTCTTTTATTGATTCCCCCATGACTCTTTCAGCTGGCATTTATGACGTAAATTTTTTAGGAATTGCAACAGAAATTAACTCTGGTGGTACTTTAATTATTAATGCAGTGGGCACGCCTACAAGTGTAGTTCCTTTACCTTCTGCATTATGGTTATTCGGATCAGCATTAATGGGCTTAGTCAGTGTTTCACATCGTAAATCTAGTACATCAAAATCAAGAAACTAGAATATTAGTTACTAAAAAAATGTGTAGTTGGATTATTAATTAACTCAACTACACATATTCATTATTACATATTAAAAAACTAATACTTTAATAGATACCAAACACCATCAGAACTTGGTAACCTTCTGCGTAGTCTCCCTTTTACCCTGATCGACCCCAGCTTTTAGACCAACCTGCCAACTTTATAGCCTCAAAAAAGTCAGCAACAGCAATAATAATATCGGTATTAAATAACGAGACTGTGAAAGTATTCTGAATTTAAAGAAAAATTCACTTTTCGAAACCAATAATCAATAGCTTATGTGAGTTTTATGCTGTTTTTAGTGACTTTTGGTAATACTTTCACAATCTCTATCCGCATTAACCCTTTAATTCAGATGACTAAATTTATCCATAAAACAGATAATTTTTGATTTGTATTTTGCCTTTAAAATATTGTACCAAGGTACAATATTCATGAGCACTTCACAGTGATAGACTTCTACTCAAACTATTAAACAATTTGTTTTATGAATTCTTTTTGAAACAAAGTGTTTTAGCCATTTATGATGATAACAGTCAGGAATTAACTACCAAAGAGAACCTGTTGAAGATGTAAATTATGCATTCAACTTAACAGCCCGAATGAGTGCGATTATAAAGTAAAGTAAATCAAAACATTGTAGGTTGGGCTGCCGTCTTTTTGGCAACCCAACAGTACTTTTGCTAAAAATGTTGGGTTAACGATAGAACTGCTAGCCCAACCTACCTTTCTTTACTTCACTTTTAATCATACCCGACTAGGATGATTTTAGTTTTATAATCTCAACTTTTACTGAGCTAAATATCAATCTTGACAGATAACTCTTTCGTAATATTAAAAGCTGCCCCATTACCTATAATAAAAAAATATAATAATAATTAAAGGAATGTAGATGAAAAATAAATTATCTTTCCCCATTTTAACAGGCTGTATAGCTCTTTTTTTTCTGACCGGTTTTTCTGTCGTTTGGGCCGAAGAGAATATGGAGTATCGATTTGAACGCTTGTGGCCTAAGCTGGAACAACCTTGGTATTTTAATTTACTCACTGATATTGCCATAGCAGATGATAATAGCGTTTATGTAGCTGAAGGATTTGGCAATCGCATACAACAATTTAGTGCTGATGGAGATTTTATTCGTCAATGGGGGAGTAAAGGTTCAGAAACAGGACAATTTGATTTCCCATCTGGACTTGCAATAGCGATTGATAACAACAGTGTATATGTGGCAGACCGTGGGAATCATCGTATTCAACAATTCACTGCGGACGGGATCTTTATCCGTCAGTGGGGGAAATGATGGTTCCGATGAAGCATCTCTTTATGGCATTGTTAATTTAGTATAGCTCCCAGCTGTCCATTCCATTTTAGCATCAGAA
>CAZZIX010000403.1:0-2347 GCA_964654345.1 uncultured Methylomarinum sp. | reverse complement strand
GGGTTGATTATACAAGTCAGAGCAATTTTCTTAAATATTTTTTACTTTTATTATTCCTTAATGCACTTTTAAAGTTTTTTAATTCCAAGTAGATCATGGGGGCAGCGAACTTGTAACTTGAATGAGAATCTTAAGCAGGATAAGTCAAAATCAAGTTGACTGCCCCTCTTGATTCTATATTAAAAAAACAACATGGATATTAACAAAACACAGGTTATCTAAATAATCAGCCCATCTCGTTTCCATGCTCCTGCGTGGAAATGAGAAACCTGTGGTTTGTTTACAGTCATGAAAAACAATTGCTTAGTTTGCGATAGATAAAACATTATAGTATTATGCAAGATAACGCTATCCCTCATAACTTACGGGTTGAAAAGTGCCCAACTGACTTGGTTAAATACTGATGCAGTTTCATCGAGGGGTTTTCCTGACAGTAAATATCGAGACTTGCATTCCACATGGGTGACAAGCTATTGTGAGGTTTGTTGTTTTTCAAAGCTTTTCAAACCAACAGGAATCACTCCAATTAACCAAAGTGTAGCACCAATTAGCATTAAATTATCTAAATCCATAAACATAATTATCATTACGTTTCCAACAAGAATTAGTATTGCTTGCCATCTTGGAATGGTTTGAGATATTACCAATCCTATTGATATTACAATAAACCCAATGAGTGAAAACCCCGCTAAAATGCCTGTCATACTTAATAGCTTATTGGATTGAATGAGTTCCGTTACCGCTGGAATGCTTTCCGAAACTTGCTCTGATGAAACATTACCAATGGCTACAAAAGAAAGCCAAGAACCAAAAATACCCCCCATATAAATAGCACCTACAACAGTTAGCAAAACACCAATAACTGATAATATTGGTTTTTTATTAAAAAGTATTTTACTTAAATAAATAATTGCAGGCACAAGTAGTGGCAGTGCTAAATATACGGTCAAATGTGGTAGAACAAAATCCAATGATTTATTACTTCTAAAGAGCTCCATAAAACGCTCTGGCGATGGTTGTGCATACGAAAGTTTAAAGTTAAAAAAGTCTCGAATCCCAAACTCCCCCATAAAGTGCATTGAAAATGCAATTATTAATATACTTGGGAATGCGATTAAGGAAACAGCACCTATCATATTTAAACAATGATAAATATTTGTTTTGGTTGTTATGTTTTCCATTACTTAACCTCCACCTGAATTTCAGACTGATCTTTACTAAAAGAGACACTAGTTTTCTTAAAGGTTAGTTTGCCACTAAGCAGACTAAGGTTCCAGTTATTTGAGAAACTGAAAGCCTCGGTTGGCAGTTTCATAAAATGATGATCCATGATGTTGTTATTGTTTACATCATGAAATGCCATTATAGAATAACGAGAAAAAGGAATGTTTTTAAAGCATACTCTACTCTCTCCTGAATAGATTTTACCTTGATTTATGTGATATGGCTTAGATTTAAAAATATCATCCTGTTTACGAAAGACATAAACTATCAGATTACCTTTGTTATTTTCAGCACCTGTAACTTTGATCGACAAGTTTCCTTGTATAGGAAAAGCGAACAGGGGTGTAATAAAATATATAATTGCAAATGCAAAAGCTGTACTTTGAAATATCTTTCTTTGATATTTTACGTTTAAAAGTCTCATAATATTTACCTATAAAATTAATCAAGGTAAGCATAATAAGGCTTGTCCCTATGGGCAGAGTCAATACGAATAGATTTAATTTTTAGGAAAAAAATCATTCATCTCAGATTTCATAGTATCTAGCTTTTTTTCTAGTTCTTGTAAATTTTGAATTTCAGAATGGAATTCAGTACGTTTTTCCTCAATCATCTCATTTGCTAATTGTAAGGGAAACTCCTGTTTATTAACTTGTTCTTTTAATAGCTTCTTTAATTCTTTTAAGTTAAATCCTATCGTTTGAGCTTGTTTTATGACATGAACAAGAAATACATCCTGTTCAGAGTAAATACGATATTTACCATTCCTTTTTGGCGTTGGAATTAACCCTATCGACTCATAATATCGAATAGCCTTTGGCGTTGCTCCTGTGATCGCTGCAACTTTACCAATAAGTAAATGGGGTTGTTTTTTTTGATTTTCATTAGATGCAAAGTACATGCCTTGATCAACCACCTTTGTGGAGCATTTGGAAACCTAACATTATTATTAGATTGAAATAGTCCATTTATCAATTAATAGGAGTGCCTTTATATTATTAATAGTTTTCTCTCAAACCTGAAATTCTAAGTTCTACTCTTAGCTTTCTAAAATCATCATTACTCAATCTATCTTTAGCAATTAAAACATAGAGTTTTTTTTGCTTTTTATTATTGTTATTTA
>CAZZIX010000402.1:0-2376 GCA_964654345.1 uncultured Methylomarinum sp. | reverse complement strand
ATGACACTTACTTAAGGGGTGTGATTAAAAGTGAAGTAAAGCTAGGCATATGTAGGTTGGGCTGCCGTCTTTTTGGCAACCCAACAAACGGTATACTAAAAATGTTAGGTTAACGATAGAGCTGTTAGCCTAACCTACGTGAGAGTTGGTGAGCTGCGGCTTAAAGAAAAAAGATAAATCTTTAGTAAAGTAGTGTTGAAAGAGGGATTAAGCGCAATTATTCAACTACAATAGTCGTTTGACAGCTAGTAGTTGAGCCGTTACTTCCTTCAGCAGTCAGTATATACGTAGTTGTTTCAGCAGGAAAAATTATGACTTCAGCAGTCGGAATCGCAACATTTCCAATATTGTGATCAATAGTCGCTATTGTCGCATCTTCAATCCACCAAGAAAGTTCAGTCTCTTGCCCTTGGCTCACAACGTGAGGATCGAACATCATATCGCAATAGGGTTCAACAGGCTCTGGGTCTACCGTATCTTGAAGTGAAATAACGCCTGGAAAAACATCATCACCAGAAGAATATTCATCATATGCAACTTGCCAATGATCAACTGGGTTACTATCATCTCTTGCAATAATTCGTAAATAATAATCACCTTCTGGAAAAGACCAGTCGTATTCATATTGTGTAGCAGTGAGTCCAGTGATTTTTTTAACGATAGTTGATTGGAGAAATTCCGGCGAAGTCGAAATCTGTATGTCATAAGTGATATTATCACCTTGAAGATCGTAAGATGATCCCCACTCCATACTCAGTTTACCATTATTCAAGAATGCTTTATCAATCCAAAACCCCATTGGATATTGAATACTATCAATAAAACCCTGAAAATTTCTTTCAATAGATGTATAGGTTTGGTTGTAATTGTCCATGTACTCATCCATCTCTGGTCCATTTCCAACAACAGGTAGTTCATCAAAATCAGGTGAAGCACTCACTAAAGGTAAGACAATCGGCAGATATGCATCTAACTTACTAGAAATTTTGCTGGTAGAAAAATAATTATTTTTAATATGAGTAACAGCTTCAATTAGTTCTGCTACCGCACCAGGTTGCTGTAAATAACGTTTGTGTAATTTAGAAGACCAGTACCCACTCACTCCACTCCATGCACGCGATAAATCTGGATTAGTTGCTTCCCATGTTTCATCATAATCCCAGGGTAAAAAATAAAATGTATCTTCACCCTTGCGATTTAGAAGATAAAAATTAGATGAAACGACATCATCATTGCCCATTAAAACACTAGCCGAAAACCAGCTTAGATAGTTATTTTTATTAAAGTATTTTCCTAGTACATTGTTTGAAAAATTGTTATTTTCATCATTGACCGCATTCATCATTTCTAATAGTTTTCGATGATCTTTCCCGCGCTTAATTTCAAGTTTAGAATTAAATTTTTTAGAGTCTAGCGGTTTTCCTTCACTATCCAGTGCATAAGTTTCACTGCTAAAAAAATCAAAACTATTCGCTTTATAAACACCAGAGTTTTTATGCCAACCACGACGTGTCAGATATTCTTTACCAACATTTTCAACATGAGTAAATAAGCCGTAATCTACATTATCAACAAACAGATTTACAAAATCAGTTCTAAGGCTAGTTAAATGTGGAATTTCCTGCATCAGGTCAAAACTGAGTTTATTATTAATACGACTCAAATCCCAGGGATGTTTATTTAACTGAAACTTTCGCTCTCCACGCCATAGTGCATCCTTACTATCAAGCTTAATACGATACGATTTTTGCTCCGCTTCTCGTGCTGAATTACCTCGTTGCCTAAGTGTGGCGTTGCTAACTAGTCCATCATCAGGAAATGTGTCCATTGTAATATGGACTTTTATTTCTGGTTTAAAATCATCCGTAGAATTGTTATCCGCATTGACATCTGTAAGTGTACAGCCAGCATAATTTCCTGTAACGCAAACACCCGTTTCAATAACTGTTCTTACATCTGCCCTAAGCGGACTACCAGCCAAAGGAAAATAAATACCATCTGGTTCATTAATATCGCTAGATAATGGCGAAAAAATTTCTGCGGAAACAGGCAGTAACGAGCTAATTGCTATAAGACTAGCGGTAATTAAGTTAACTCGAAGAGAAACACCTTATTCATTTTCCTACCTCAGTTTTATAAAAAAATCAATTAATAAATGTTATTATAAAGCAATAGCTTGATGTGTGTCACAAAAAACTATCTTTCTTTATAATTTACTACTAAATTTAATCACCGAAGTAGATTCCTTGCTCTTCTTTGAAGCCAAGCGGTAGAAAATAAGCTTGTGAAAAAACAAGGATTGACTTGGAAAAGTAAAATATTTATTTTTTAAATATCATAAGGATAAAACGATCCAAAAATTGGTAAATGAATAAA
>CAZZIX010000401.1:0-2382 GCA_964654345.1 uncultured Methylomarinum sp. | reverse complement strand
GGATTTATAAAAGGGTCGGCAAACACCAATTGCTTATTCATAAGTAAGAATAATAAGGCTATAGAAATAAGCATTTGTCTATAGTGAATTTCATGTCTTAGTATTAATTTCTTCATTTTCTTCTCCTAAAATCTATCTCCCCTATGTATACAACACCTAAAGGAAACAGGAATTATCCTAGAATAATAGTTAGATATGATTTCTAATGTTCAACTAATTTTTCCAGGGGTTTTTTCGTATTTAGTAGTAATTTTATAAATAATTAACCAATAGATATATCCGTACAAATACCTAGGTAAAAATACTTAATTTGATAAAAAATCATAAATGAAAAAATTTTTTAGCGATAACACAAATACTCTGGCAATTTAGTTTGGTAATTTACTAGTTTTGAATATAGGAAACACATCTCACTATTATCAAATAGTCAGAGATATATTAGATTTAAAGGTGACAAGATAGTGGTCGAATATCTGTAGAATCAAAAAGCAACTGCAAAACATAAAAAATTATTCATATGAACAATTTCAACAATAGTGGAATACTCCTTATTCAATCAAACGATCCCACAAATAACCGCCTTAATAATCAAGTCTGCAAGACTTTCTGACTTCATTTTTTCCATAACATGCGCCCTGCGTACATCAATAGTTCGATTGCTGATGCCTAAAATACGTGCAGCTTCTTTATTGGAATGGCTTTTTGCGATTAGTTTCATGACTTCTTTTTCGCGAACTGTCAGGTGTGCGTAAAGTTCTTGTACTTCTTGGTGATAGTGTTTTTTTTTCCAATTGAATTGGACTTGCTTTAATGTTTGATTAATACGTTCTAGCAATATTTTATCGTCTAGTGGTTTTTCTAAAAAATCTACAGCACCATTGCGGAATGCTTTTGATGAAATAGGAATATTTCCATGACCACTGATAAAGATTATTGGAATATCAATATCTCTACTTTTGAGTTCTTGTTGAAGATCAAGGCCATTCATAGAGGGCATAAGAAAATCCAGTAAAAGACAACTGATCTGTTCTGCTTTATAGTTATCTAAAAATGCTTGGGCTGAATCAAAGCTTTTGACGGATAAGCCTGATGATTCAATAAGTAAGGTAAGTGAATCTCTTACGGCAAAATCATCATCAACCAAGTAGACGGTTTTTTCAGGATGCTCAGTTATCATTTATTTCTTTATGAATAGGAAGGATAAAATAAAAGGTAGTACCTAAGCCTTTTTTGCTATTAAACTTTAATGTTCCATGATGGGCTTCGACAATTGAACGGCTAATAGAAAGCCCCATTCCCATTCCTGTTTTTTTTGTGGTATAAAAGGGTGTAAATATATTGGCTTGTTCGGCTTTATCTAGCCCAGGTCCAAAATCTTTTATGCGTATTTCAACATTATGATCATTATTAAGATAGGTTTGGATCCCTAATTTTCTGGGTAATTTTTCTGATGTTTGCCTTAACGCATCAAAACCATTTTTTATCAAATTTAACAAAACTTGTTCAATTTGTACGGCATCAATAAATAAAGGAGGTAATGTGGCCAATTTAAACGTAACTGAGATCGCTGCTTGTTTACTATCACAGCTGCATAAATCTACTGCTTCGTGGATTAATTCATTGATGTCGACTTTTGATTTTTGTATTTCTTTTGGACTCACTAAATCTCGTAACCGATGAATAATCTGACCAGCCAGTAATGACTGAGTATTAATTTTTTGCAAGATTTCAGTTAAAACTATTAAATTAAATTTTTCATTCTCTATTAACTTTAAACAAGCCTGGGAATAAGCAGAAACTGCTGTAAGAGGTTGATTGATTTCATGGGCAATACCAGAAGCCATTTCTCCCATCAACCCTAGTCGAGTAACATGAGCAAGTTCTGCAAGATGTTTTTTATGTTCAATTTCTTTATGTTTGCGTTCAGTAACATCATGCAACATACCTGTAAAGTATCGTTGATGGTCGATTGTAAATTCAGCAATTGATAAATCCAATGTCAGTATTGTTCCATTTTTATGTTGTCCCTCAACCTCTCTTACTTTACCAATAATATGTGCTTGATTCGTATCAAGGTAATTTTTAATATACGTATCGTGTTGGTTTTTGTGAGGTAGGGGCATGAGAATACTGACATTGGCTCCAAGCAATTCCTTTTGTGAGTAACCAAACAGAGAGATTACCGCTTTATTGACAGAGATAATGGTTCCTGATTCGTCTATAGTGACAATTCCCTCTATAGCAACATTAAATATTGAATTTAGCATGGCTTCTTTGTTCGCTAACTCTCGTTTAATATCGACTATTTCATGGGGCTTTTGTTTCAATTGCCAATGGTTATTTTTTAAGCGTGCATCCTGATAGGTGATTTTAGACATCAAC
>CAZZIX010000400.1:0-2388 GCA_964654345.1 uncultured Methylomarinum sp. | reverse complement strand
CGGATTTTATTAAATCTTCACTTCTAAGCAACTGGCAATAAACAACCCACCCACCTTACTTGCCTTTTGTCCGTCTTAAGTCTTATTGCTTCAGTTACATAGCCAGCTATACGCTCTATGAAACAAGACTTAAGACAAACAAAAATTCTGCGCAATTTGGGTGGGTTATTTATTGCCAGTTGCCCTAAATGCAATCTGTAGAAGTCTCTTTCAAAAGTTAAACCTTAATTCATACCAGTTGTCTGAAACACATACAGGAAAACATGTGTGCTTTACTTTTACAGCTGTATTCTTCCAATGTTTAGCGGCTATACTGTTATAGTAAAATCCATAATATCGCAGCGGTTAAAAATTTTTTACAAAAAAATAATAAATGCAAATAAACAGTTAACTATGAATAAAGAAAATATATATAGCGCTGAATTATTAATAAGATTAATAAATGCTATACCCTCTCCTATTTTCATCAAGAACAAAAAGCATCAATTAATATTTGTTAATGATGCATTATGTCAGTTGTTGGGTCGCAGTTATGATCAGTTGATTGGAAAATCAGATTATGACTTATCTCCAAAAGAAGAAGCAGATATTTTTTGGGAGATGGATGACAAAGTATTTAAATCCAGACAAACTAACATTAACGAGGAAAACCATACTGACGCTTTTGGCAACACTCGCGTTATTCAAACCAAAAAAATAATTTTTGAAGATTCTGAACTGGGTGATTGTCTTTGTGGAATAATCACAGACATTACTGAGCTTAAACAACTCAATGAAAAACTACATAAAATTGCTTATCAAGATAGCATCACAGGTTTAATGAATCGCGCGGCATTTGATGAAGCCTCTACCAAATACCTTGAAAATTTTCATTCTAAACATCAGAAATTTGCTTTATTGTATGTTGATATAGACGGACTTAAATTTGTGAACGATAGCTATGGACACCCAGTCGGAGATAAGCTAATCGAGGAAACCGGCAAAAGAATTTCCAGTGTACTTATGCAACAAGGAGAAGTCGCACGAATTGGTGGTGATGAGTTTGTACTGTTAATCCCTTATTGTGAACAGCATGAAATTATTTATATCACTGAGAAAATACTGGCTACGTTGAAACAGCCAATAGAGTTGGCAAAAAGAAAGTTAACACTTTCCGCAAGTATTGGCATAGCCTGTTGCCCTGAAGATGGCAGTGACATGGTTTCATTGGTTCAACATGCAGATAATTCCATGTATGAAGCCAAAAAAAAATGTAAAGGAAGTTATACATTCTATAAAAAAGAGTACACATCAACCACAAAACGCAAACTGGAATTAGAAATCGAACTACGTCAAACCTTAGAAAATGAACAACTTGAAGTCCACTTTCAACCCATTTTTGAAAACAAACATATAGTCGGTTATGAAGGACTTGCCAGGTGGTTTAATCCTAGGTTTGGTATGATTTCACCCAGTGAATTCATACCTATAGCCGAAGAGTCCGGGTTGATTTTGTTACTGGGTGAACAAGTGATGCAAGCAGCTGTTGATTTCATTAATAAATATTGCCTGAAGGGTGAATATGTCTCAGTTAATGTCTCACCAACACAACTTAAACATTATGATTTTAAGTCAAACCTTGAATCCATTATCTTTAAATCAAGGAGCAATTCATCTCAACAACTCGTAATAGAAGTCACTGAAGGGCTAATGATGAATATGAATGAACATCTCGAAAGCCTCATAAATTCTCAGTCTTTAAAAGATATTAAATATTTTGTCGACGATTTTGGCACAGGTTATTCAAACTTATCACAATTAAAAAAACTTAATTTTAATACATTAAAAATTGACCGGGAGTTTATTAAAGATTTACCTTCTTCTCATTCGGATATATCTTTAATAAAATCGATGATTTTTATGGCTAATGAATTTAATATGAAAGTTATTGCTGAAGGAGTAGAGACTGAAGAGCAAAAACGATGTCTTATTGATATAGGATGTAATTATTTTCAGGGATATCTTTTAGGTAAACCAGCTAAACAAGAATACTGGGGATGAGCACAACTTAAATACGAAAATACCGACATAGCTTGGTTCAAGCCTCGAAAAAGGGAACTGATTTATTTTGTTAGGTATGGTTACACTTGGTGGGAATAAGTGTGGTCAGCGTAAACTTTATCTGTAGTTAGGCGTCTAAAAAATAAAGTTTACGCTGACCCTACTTATTGCTACTTATTGCTACTTATTGAGATGGAGAGAGAAGGAAACGCTACGCGTATTGACATTGAAGCGCTCAAACGGCGCGCGCCTAGCGGTTAACAAGGAAAAATCGTAACTTCTCATTATTTACTGGCAGCTTATAATTCAATAGCTTAGAAGTGATTTTAATGAAATAAATGTAGAAAT
>CAZZIX010000399.1:1220-2391 GCA_964654345.1 uncultured Methylomarinum sp. | reverse complement strand
AAAAAGATCCTTTCCAGGATCAATAGATTCATCACCATGAATATTCTATTGATCCTGGAAAAATAAGTATCTGCACGCTTGGCTCGAATATAATTTAGTTGTATTAGTCAACTCCCCTTTTTTCTTTTTAAAAAGTTTAATAATTTATTTAAAGCTAGTTTTTTCTTCTATAGTAGTACCTCCTTCATCGTTTTTCTCTTCATTATCAATCTTTTCTACAAGACCGTCATCTTCAATTTCGTCCTCTTCTAATTCCCCATCAAAATCTAAATCACCATCAACCTCTCCATCCCCATCTTGATCAGACTCATCTTGAGTTTCACTTATTTTAATCCTAGATGTTGCTAGTAGTCCTTTAAACGCATGATGCCAATCCAATAAATCAGTCGGGTCACCACCAGAGATAGTCATAATCAATGACAACTGATAAGTACCTGTCGGTAACGATTGTAAAAAATCACAATTTAGTTGAAATAAAGGATTTTCACTATCAGTCGAACCAGAATCATTTTTCAGAATTTCTCTTAAATTCCAAGACTGATATTTTGCTGATCCTGTCTGTTCATTAGATGGAAATGCAGCAACTAAATGAGCATCGGCTGTCTCATTCCAAAAAGCTTTATATTTTCGTGGAAGCCTCACTTTAATACTCAAGTCTTCACTGTCACACCGTTCCAAATTAATCACATGCTTACTAATTTTTATCAGATTAGAAGCTCGTGCCGAATTACTCTGACCTTTATGATTTAATGGTTGCTTTGCTATAACAGATGTTGTCAACAGGCAAGATACTGCAATAGTAAAACATTGGAGTGATTTATTTATTTTCATATTGTCGGTTCTGTATTAGTTAAAATAAACGTGTTTTAATAGTGTGGGAGTGATCTTACCGACAAAAATGTTGATTGTATTTGAACCTGTTCCCAGTTTAAGAACAGGCAATTTCTGATGTTAATAACTATGAACTAAGTTTGTTTTTTATTTGAATTCAATCTGAAAATCATCAAAACAGATAGTAATTAAGTAAGGGCTTTAATGTAACGTGATACGAACAAAGTACTGGGTTCTCGTTCTCACTACCACTAACTTAAGGAAATAAGTTAAGGGCACCTTTATTAATTATGGGTGAGAAAGGTTGAGATCCAATATTCAAAATCAAAAAAGAGAGACT
>CAZZIX010000399.1:0-1120 GCA_964654345.1 uncultured Methylomarinum sp. | reverse complement strand
CAGTGATTCTTGAATAAGAATCACCTCCTTTGCTATTTCTCTGGCTAATGACTGATGCTGTAACCATAACTCTTCCACTGTACAGTTATTTACTAATCCAGCAATATTAACAGTTAAAATATAAACAGTCTTTCGTACCAGTTCATACAACAAATCCTGTTCATTTCCTAAAATAGGAGATGGCACGCCAATTGATAGTAATGCTTTAGATATGATTGGCGCATTGGGACCAAAACTAGGTGACTGAAGAACATTAGTGACTTCTATCTCTTTTTTCTTTTCAAACCAAACTACTGTGACTGTTGGGTTTTCTATAGAGTGGGTTTGCCAATCTCGTGGTAATAACTCATTTTGTACTAATCCTATTTTATTACACCAAGCCTTAGGCATGTTGTCTAAAACCAAATAAAGTTCATTTTCTGGTACGGTTACTAAAACTAGCTTGGGTAAAGTAATTTTTTGATATTCTTGAGATATATTCATATCTCGTGTAATGGGATAGACAGGATGACCACAACGTAGAAATCCACGAGCGAACACACCTGCCAACTCCCCAATACCAATAATAACAATCGGTTCTTTCATAAAATTTTATCTCTTAATTTTCACATTTTAACAAGACGGGAACATGCAATGAATTAATTTGTCTCACTCAAGCAATCATATTAAAATGAGGGGAGAAAATCTAACTTTATGCCATGAATGATTTAAAGTCAAAGTAATGAAAATGCATTTATGGAAGATTATTTTTTTCATAGGAGTATTAATATAAATAACTGTTCAAAAAATATTTAGATATATTGGTAAGGATTTATCCTTATCATCGACTAATCACAGTAAGTTACAAATAGACTACTTACTAATTACAAATATAATAATTTTTTACTCATAAATTTGGAGTTTAACATCATGACAAAAACTAAACTAATTTCATCATTAGGTAGTACAGTTGCAATTTCATTATTATCCGCACCTATAGTACAAGCTTCTGAAAATCCGTTTGCTATGCAAAAAGTAACGACTACCATTCAGTTAGCCGAAGGGATGGAAAAAGGTCTTGACGGTAAATGTGGTGAAGGAAAATGCGGCGATAAATTAAAAGATGCAGCAATGGAAAAAA
>CAZZIX010000398.1:0-2391 GCA_964654345.1 uncultured Methylomarinum sp. | reverse complement strand
ATTGCTCATTTTCTACTGCTGTTTTGATCTCCTCATCTTCTTGCAATTCTTCTCGTGCTTTTTCAAAAAGTCGACGGTCAACTTTCATTCCTTCAATACCAATAGGTTTCTCTGTAAGAGTTTTTACCTTATCATGGTCAAAAATTTCTATCTCATTAATATCGATATCAATACCGTTACCATCTCCACCGGTTCCTTTTTGTTTTATAGGTAACTTTAAAATCTCATCATAGTCAAACTTCTCTTCAAAATATTCACAGTTAGCAAAGAAATCAAAAAGTTTGAAATTTTCTTTTTCATATTTATGTTTTTCTTCATATTCGTCAGTATATTCAAAAATAAATTTCCGAGTTCCCCGTCCTTTAATCTGAATAAAGTCAGTTGGTGAAAAGATTGGTCGCATAAGCGCAAGGTTGAGTATGTCTTGACAGTCATAACCAGTTGTCATCATTCCTACAGTCACACAGACTCTGGTCTTGCTTGATTTGTAATTTTCTAGAAACTTTGTACGTCCATTGAGATTATTATTCGCAAAATTAATTGTGAATTGCCCTGCATCAGTGATGTTTGAGGTAACTTGTATAGCAAAATCAGAACTGTATTTATCAGGCCAAAGCTGGCTAGCCATTCTATTAAGCATTTGAGTGACTTTTGAAGCGTGTTTTTGGCTTACGCAAAAAATAATACTTTTACCAATTTCTCCGCTGATTGGGTCTTTCAAAGCATTCTCAAAAAAAGTTTTACAAAAAACACGATTTGTTTTTTCAGAAAAGAATTTCCTTTCAAAATCTCTATGGAAAAAGGTCTCTTCTGATTCTTCACCTTCATCATTTTCTACCATAACAGCGTATCCTTTTTCTGAAAGTAATTCAGTTGTAATATCGGTGCGCGCATCAGAGACAATTGGATTTATTAAGAACCCTTCTTGTACACCATCAAGTAAACTGTATCTGAAAGTTGGCTCACCGTTTGAACAACCAAAAGTGGTGTAAGTATCCAAAAGTTGTCGACGCTCCCACGCCCTTTGGTCTTTTGTAGATAATTTTTGTGGGTCAACATTTTTTAGATAATCTTTTGGTGTTGCTGTAAGCCCTAATTTATAACCAATAAAATATTCAAAAACTGCTCGTGAGTTTCCACCAATTGCTCGGTGGCTTTCATCTGCAATAACTAAATCAAAATCTGTTGGGGAGAAAAGCCTTTTGTATTTATCTTGCGCAGATAAACTTTGCACAGTAGAAACGACAATATCTGCTTTTTTCCAGTCATCACGATTCTGTTTGTAAACTACAGATTGAAAGTCATTACTTAAATATTGTACAAAATTCTTCTGAGCTTGGTCTTCTAGCTCTAAACGATCAACAAGAAATAAAATTCTTTTTGCATTTCCTGTTCGTAAAAATAGTTTTATAATCGCGGCAGAGATAAGGGTTTTGCCTGTTCCTGTTGCCATTTCAAACAAGAAGCGGTCCTTACCACTCTCAGCTGATTTTTGTAAAGCATGTATTGATCTTAGTTGATACGGTCGTAAGATTCTCAACCCTTCATCACGTAGATATTTTATACGAGTTTCTTCATTTTCGTATCTTGTGTCATCTTTAAAATTTGGATTCTGTGTGAGCGCAATATAGTCGTCATTTACTTCTTCATCGGCAAGACGTTTGTTGTCTGGCTTGAAATCAAGACGATGTGTCAAAGATTCTTGTGTTGGAAACTCAGTGATAATTTCAGGGTCACCTCGTTCTAAATCCCAAAAATAGTGCAAATTTCCGTTTGAAAGGATAACAAAACGAGCATTTTCACTTTTTGCATATCGTCGTGCTTGCTCTTTGCCGTCAAGCGGATCTTTCTCACCTTTTTTGGCTTCCAAAATAACAAATGGAAAACCATCGTTATCTAAAAGTAAAAAATCAATAAATCCATTTTTCGTAGTCTCAAAATCTTCACCGAAAGCGTCAATTTCTTTTTGGGTAATCTTTATATTTGGTTCAAGTTGAATATTTGCCTGCCCTTTTTCTGTATCAAAAAATCTCCAACCTGACTCCTCGAGCAGTTTGTTGATTTTTATTCGTGCTTTTGCTTCTTTAGAATTTGTCATTTTATTTCAAAAAAATTTACCAGGATGTACTCTAATTGTTTGGCAAGGTCTGTATGCTTTTTTGGTTTATACTTCCCTTTTTCATTATTGACAGTATACAGCAATGTTATTTAAAGATATATGAGCTTGCTATGTGGTGGCGAGGGCTTGGTGGTGGCGTGGCGCATTTGATGATGTGGTGGCGTGGTGCGGGGCACTATGTCGTGCAAAACAAGAGATATTTTTCTGTCGAGCAAAACTGTTTTGTGTTGTTTTGGGGTTAGTTTAATTAAAGTTCTGATACACTGTGAGGG
>CAZZIX010000397.1:0-2399 GCA_964654345.1 uncultured Methylomarinum sp. | reverse complement strand
ACTGGATAACTGATGAAGTTTATTTAATGAATGAAGGTGTTAAAGAGCAAGAGCAGTCCAAAAAAGATATAGTTAGCGTACTGAAAGAGTTAAGTGCGTTATAACAAAAAATTCCAGTCGACCGCTGGCAGCGCAGTTTTTTTTAGGAAGTCGTTTTTATATCAAAGTTCAGTGTGTTAGCAGAGTTCATCGAATATCTGCCAGCGGCCACTGAATTTGGCGTTATGTAAAAGAAAAATGTATTTTCGTAAGGGTAACAATGCAATGCAAATAATTATCTTGAAGAGTATACTATTACGTCAATAAAGAAGGCTGTTTTAGGTTGGAAGGAAGGTATGAGGTTGTCTAGGTTCATGGCATGCAAATTTAATTTATATTGATGGTAAAAAATGCGTTTTATTTGCTAACGATAAAACACTTTTTAATTTTATAGTCCCAAATATTCTAAGGGTGCAAATAAAAGAGTTATCAAAAGTGCTTAAGCTCAACTTGCAATGCGTCCTGTCTTCAGAAGATATTTTAGAGGAAATGAAAACAAAAATATTATCAGAGTACGAATCCATTGAATACGCAAATACCACAGACAAAAGTGTTTTAGGCTCTTTGAATGATTTGGCATTTCATTATAAACATCGTATGTAATTTTCTGATAACCATGGGAATAAAGGTGTTTGAATAGCGAGTTATGTTTGTGATAGTATGTTCTTGACTTACTAATGAATACTTTTAGATTGTTTCTAGGCTTTCTGTTTTTATCATTTATTGGAAGTAGGTGAATCTAGTGAAAATATTTAATCTTTTAGGGGAATTATGAAACTTAAAATAATCGTATCAATAATTACTTTAATATTGTTATCTGCTTGCTCTGATAATGAAAAAATAGCAGCTGAATTGATGAGTGAAAGCGAAGATATTTTTCTTTTAGCAAAAAGAAAAACGGGGGAATACGAAGAAAAAATCAAAGATTATAACAAAGCGCAACACCTCATAGAAAAAATTAAATCGGACTATAGTGATACAGAAATTGCATTAAGTTCTGAACTAAAACATTTAAAATTATATATAGAGGAAGAAAAAAGAGAAGCAACCCGTTGGATGAAAAAACAAAATGTTACGCGAAATTTGGGTGGTTCTAGTGCAAGAAAAGGTTTTGACAGTTTACTCTTCTAGGTAAATTGTAGAACTTAAAACAACACCATTTACAAAAAAATATTTTAAAGAGGCGGATGCCTGCCATCCGCCTCTTTTTACATACACAGGGATACTAAATCATTCTCTTTTGCGTATCAATAACATTACCCAAAAGTCCCTATTTAATTGATGCTAAAGCAATCTGTTGTTTTTCCAACAACTCATTAATGCCTTTTTCACCCAATTCAAGCATTGCATTTAATTCATCCTTTCTAAACGCATGCTCCTCAGCAGTGCCATGTATTTCAATAAATTCAAAGCTGATTTACCAGAAATTTGGTCAAAACTTTTGCCAATTGTCGTATCCGTACTGGAAAAATATGAAACCTACAAAGAGGTTTATGATAGCCTTACCAGATGGTAAATTAATTTAAAAGAAAACATAACAATAACTTGCACGCGGACTGCCATAAGCGGCACGTCTTTTGCAAGAGAAAGAACTGCAAAAGCCCCCGCCACTTATGGCATCCGGTGAAGTTGGCGTTAGCGCAGGTACAACGCCTTAAATTTTTTGTCAGAAAAAATGGTTTGAAAACGATTATTCAGCTTGCTATTCTTCTTACACTTTTCACCATTTATCGTGCAATTAAAAGTTTTGGGCAGGAAGTAACAGGGCTTATCAAATATCAAAATTTTTCCTGATTACCCATAAGCTTCCGCTATTTTAAGAAGCAATAGGTAACACCATGAAAATAAAAGTTATTCTACAAGCTAAATGAAGCAGGAAATTGAACTTGAATATTCATATTATAATTTATATATGTTTTTCAATGACTTATAAATAGCCAGCTAAAATAGCGGAAGCTTATGGGTAATCAGGAAATTTTTTATGCTTTCAAAGTTCATCGCAGTATTCAGGTCAGGTTTCTTCTGCTATTTAAAATCGAGGATTTTAAAATACTGTCAGCTAAGCAATTCTGTTAATATCACCTGAATACTAATCCAACAGTAAAACAAGAACGCCCTGTTACAGCAAGAGCGTTTAAAAAAGAGCCTACTCCAAAGGGTAGAGGGAATAGTAAAGTTCAGTGCGCTAACTATAAATTCCAGCTGACCACTGGCAAGCGGCACTTTTTTTAGAGGTCATTTATTATCAAAATTCAGAGAGCTAGCAGAGTTCATCAAACACCTGCCAGCGTCAGCTGAATTTGGTGTTATGTAAGAGCCTAAAGCCATAGTGATTGACAAAGTTATCATTTATGATAATA
>CAZZIX010000396.1:0-2401 GCA_964654345.1 uncultured Methylomarinum sp. | reverse complement strand
ATCGTTAAATGACCAGAATGATGGCGCAACCCCGTTCAATCTAATAGATTCAGGGTCAATATGGCTAACATCAATAAACTCTGTTCCCAATAGGGAAACAGGCAACTTGCCTTTACTTTTAACATTTATTTGGCTTGGACAATTCTTTGGCTTGATATCTACTGCAACAAATATTTCAGGGTCAAAAAGTTTGTAAATTGCAATACCACTAAAACCGCCCATATTGAGGTTCGCATAAACTGTTGTATATACAAGATTATCACGTATCTCAACCGCTCCTCCTAATGAATCGCCGAAATTTACAGGCCAATGATACTTAACCATTAGTACTGGATTTTCTGGGACTGAAACATCAATAGAATATAAACCTGTTGGATCCGCTAACAAAGCCTGGTTATTACCAACATCAAGCCCCCAAGATTTAGCAAAAGGAGAGCCAATATCTGGAAAGTTAATACTTCCGACTAAAACTGGACTGGACTCATCGGTTATATCAATGATTCGTAGTCCGCCAGAACCATTATCAGGACGAGCTGCAATATAAATATAGTTGCCCGAAAATCTCAAATCACCTAATCCCCCATAAGTAACTTTAGGTAATACGATATGTGAGATATAAGTAGGTGTTGTTGGATCGGTAACATCAACAATCTCAACACAGAAACTGTCCCCACCTGATCCACATTGACCGAATTGTGAAACAATATAGGCACGGTCATCTAATACATTAACTCCATTTACCTGATCTCCAACGGCCTGGTAAACAGTTGGTGCCGGCAATGGCACTAAGGGAAGTGACGATACATCGTAGATAACCAGATGGCTATTTGGCCATTGATAGCCTACATAGACAAAACCTCCACCTTGATAATAGATACTATGTGCAAAGGCTCCTCCATCTTTTCTAGAAGTTAGCAATACTGGATTCAAAGTATCGGAAACATCAAAGACCGCCAGCCCATTTGAATCATTGGCAAGAAAAGCAAAATCATCATGTACAGCCAGAGCACCTATTTCTTGAGCGACATGCTTGACTGAGCTTGGAATAAGCAGTGGATTACAGGGAGTTTGGACATCAAATATCTGAAAAACGCCTGTAAATTTGTTGGGATTGATAGAATTATTCCAATCAGCGATATATGCATAGTCATCATGCACATCAATACCTATTCCTAACCCTCTTCCTTCACTGGATATGTGAGCATACCCGATTAGTCCATCTGGCTGTTCGTACCAGCAAGGTAAAGCAGCTAGAACAGGTTGAAAAAAATGCTTGAGACTATGATCAGCCCTGCCAATGTTTTTTCTAAATTTTGAATTTTCATGATATTACTCCTGTATTTAATAATTTACTTTAAATCCGTGGCAGCTCTCTTTTTAATATTGATGGAAAAATATTTCCCATAAACACATTAATGACTTATACCTTTTCATTAAATTAGAACTTCACCCTAAATTTAAAAAAGAGATCACTAAGTCTAAATAAATAATCCCTTAAGATTGATCATATATATAATTTTTTCAAAAAGAAATACGTACAAATACCTACCCATTTATCACTACTTTATTAAACTTATCTTTTTTTTTATCAGAAGTGCTGTCCCCATACTGCCTTTAATTAATAAATTGGAAACATTACGATACAAAATTTTTTTAAATATTTGTCGTCCCAAAAATTCTTGCACTTAAATATTCTTTGATTACTGCATCTGAAGTAGGTTTTATACTGCGAATACTTTTGGAAGGATTAATAACTATAAGGCTTCAAATCTATTGAATATAGACTATGATGAATTAGATGTAATACTAGCCCCTATTATTTTTAAAATAATGAAGTATGTTTCTATAATGGGATTTATTTATTGTCTTTATGGATTAGGAGGAAATGTAATGAGGTTTTATCCTTTATGGGTAAATTCTATAATCATCAACAATTTCTATTCTCTTTGGTCACAGGCTTTGTTTTTGGTCGTTTTTGGAGGAGGTATTTGTTTTATTACACGGAACCTTCGGTTAAAAAAAAACTCTAAAATACCGACAATTGAATTTTTATATCAAAAGAGATAATGAATCAAAAATTTACCGAAAAACTAGCAAGTTGCAGAGATAAAGAATCGTTAGTTCAGCTTATGAATGAACTTGATGAGGAAAAGCGCCGAATAAAATCAATAATGAGCAAGTTTTCAACCGAAGATGCAGAGAATGGTGGCCTAACAGGAAAAGAGCGTCAAACAAAACTAAGAAAAATGAAAATGCGTCTTAGTTTTTTAATTGAGGAACGTGAAGCCACCAGACAAAAACTCGGGAAACTAAATAGTGACAAAAAAGCATTAAACAAAGCAGTAAATCGTAAACTCGAATTCTGCCACGCATTTTTGGCGGCTGCTGAAAAAGAGATGCC
>CAZZIX010000395.1:0-2406 GCA_964654345.1 uncultured Methylomarinum sp. | reverse complement strand
TCTTTAAGAAAATTTCTAAAAAAATCTATAGTTTTATTCAACGATTCATCAAGGCTCCGAATCGGTTCCCAACCAAATGTTTTTCTGGCATAAGAGATGTCAGGCTGACGCCGTTTCGGGTCATCATCAGGTAAATTATGATAAGTAATTTTTGATTTACTTTCAGTCAGACGGATAATTTTTGTGGCCAAATCTTTAATAGTTATCTCTTTATGATTGCCGAGATTGACCGGGCCAATAATATAATTTCCACTATTCATTAATTTAATCATACCCTCCACCATGTCGTCAACATAACAAAAGCTTCTGGATTGATTACCATCTCCATAAATTGTTATTTCTTTATCTTGTAAAGACTGCATGATAAAGTTACTGACCACTCGGCCGTCATTGGGATGCATTTGGGGACCAAATGTATTGAAAATACGGGCAACTTTGATTTGTAATTTATGTTGCCGATGATAGTCAAAAAACAATGTTTCTGCGCAACGTTTCCCCTCATCATAACAAGATCGGCACCCAATGGGGTTGACATTCCCCCAATATGATTCGACTTGAGGATGAACGGCAGGGTCTCCATAAACCTCGGAGGTAGAGGCCTGAAATATTTTTATCTTCAAGCGTTTGGCTAACCCCAGCATATTGATGGCACCAAGTACGGATGTCTTGGTTGTCTGAACAGGATCAAACTGGTAATTTATCGGGGATGCCGGACATGCGAGATTATAGATCTCATCTACCTCAACATAAAGGGGAAAGCAAATATCATGTCGTATAACTTCAAATGAGGGATTAGCAAACAAATGAACCAAATTCGCCTTGCTGCCGGTATAAAAATTATCAACACACAGTACCTCGTTCCCCATACTAAGAAGTTTCTCACAAAGATGAGAACCAAGAAAACCAGCTCCGCCTGTTACAAGAACTCTTTTGGATAAATACATAAAAACAGTAATTTCCTACCTAAGGTTTATAACCGCAAACGTGTCTTTGAAATTTATTTCAACCGGCTCGTTCCTGAACAAAATGAGTTTTTTAAAAACCAAGAAAACTGACAACTTGATTAATAGATGATGAACTATCGTTCAAAATATAATTTAAAGCCTAATCAATCAATATAAATTATTAAAATCTTACGTATTTTGTAAAAAAGTCGCCGGTAAAACGAAACTTAAAAGATGAGAATAGATAAATCCTTTTGGATGGTGAAATAATGGAACACCGTATTTTAGAGACCTTACTTAATGACAAGTTGCCCATACAAAGAAATCGAGCCTTAAGCACAATCGGTGATAAATGGACAACCATTCTTTCTCGTGAAGCACTAAATACTGGACTATTAAAAGAAATGATAGCTGTACCGCCATTAGAAACGGCGCATGACTGGAACCACTACCTCACCTTACAATCCCAGTTCATATTACACCTTTCAGAACAAATTAACCGCCTATATAACAAAAACAAGAAAACCGTAATTTTTCTGGCCAAAAAAGTATATTTCAACCAAATAAGAACCAGTTTGGCCCTCCGGCGTCAAGGATGGCATACAATAGCAATATTCTTTGATTATCAAATGCATGGGCATCAGTCAATTTTTTTTGATTTGGCAATTTATAGTGATCTTTTAAGCTTCCTTGTATCTCTTAGTCAGGCTAAAGGGTGGATTTTGCATACTCAAGGATGGTTATTCCGTTATCATATACCAGTTTTAATTGACGCTTTTACGCCATATCTCTGCCGCCATCTAGTTGAATTTATGGACATTCAGTCTTTTTTCCTTCCAGAAGAAAAAATGGGTAAAATTGCGCCATACATGAGGCAGACATGGGGGAGTAACTGCATGGACAATCACCGTCTGCAATTACGTTGTGAAAAATATATTATGGATCATATTGACAGGGTGGTGTTTACAGGAGACGAAGGGCATCAAAAAATCCTGGCACCGGCCTGTACAAAAAGAAAGTTTTTAAATTTCGGTAGCTACCCTTTAGCTGATTTTTTTTCAAATGATTGTCCAGACAGGCCAAACAAAGGCCCTTGGAGATTAGTTGCTGCCGGCGGAATTCCTCCGTTAACCCCCCAAAGACCTCCGCCGCTTTTTGGAGATGCCCAACTACTGTCGATGGTTAAAAACTTATTAAAGATGCAGCTAAATGTTGATATTTACAATAACCCGTTGCTTGGTTCGGAAGAAGGTTATAAAGATCTATATCCTGACTATATGATTTTACAGAAACATAACAAGAAATTTCACTTCCATCGGGGAGTAATGCCCTGGGAATTAGCTGATTTAATCACAGTATATGATTTTGGTCTTATGCTATATGATTTTTCCGATGTTTTGGTCGGTAATAGGCATTATCAGCATATTGTACCAAGTAAACTATTTGCCTATATGGAGGCTGG
>CAZZIX010000394.1:0-2414 GCA_964654345.1 uncultured Methylomarinum sp. | reverse complement strand
CAATTCTATCCATTATTGCATCAGCGATTGTCGGTTCACCAATAATATCATGCCAAAGAGAGACAGGGATCTGAGCAACTATAATTACAGACTTTCTGCGGTGGAATTCTTCAATAATTTCAAGTAACGCCATCCTTGAAACGTCCTTAAGTTTCTCAAGGCCGAAATCGTCAAGAATAATGAGATTATGTTTTAGGATTCTTGCTATAATCTTTAAATAGGTTCCGTCTGCTTTACCCATTTCGAGTTCCGCAAACAGCCGGCTGGAAGCATAATATCCAACCGAATACCCATACTGACATGCCTGGAATCCAAGGGCTGTGCCTATGTAGCTTTTTCCGACTCCCGTTGGACCTGTAATAAGAATATCTTCTCCTTTTTTGATCCAGGAGCAGTCGGAAAGGCGCATGATTTTGTTTTTATCAATATTTCTGTCCAGATTAAAGTCAAGATCTTCCAAAGAAGCTTGGTACCGGAACCGTGCAGCTTTAATAAGACGTGCAAGCTTGCGGTTATGCTTAAAATCCCATTCAGAATCAACGAGATATGAAATAGCCTCATCTGTAGTTAGTTTCATGGTTTTACCGGTTTCAAGGAGGTTTTTAAAGGCATCTGCCATTCCATGAAGCCTCATGGATTTCATTTTATCAATTGTAGCGTTGTTATTGTTCATATTTCCCTCCTCCTACCGGTAATCCGCTGCATTTCTCAAGTTTTCATGCTCCGGGAAGAGATAAATATTTTTATCATCTTCAGTTTTACTGCGTTTAACATATTCAAGGTACTCTTTAACCTCTTTGTAGGACATTCTCCCGTAATTAAAGGCTCTCCTGCAGGCCATATTAAGATCATGACTGTTATTCTTCTGTCCGAGACTGAGGATTCCTATACAGGATTTAAAAGCCTGTTCAGGATGTTTTTTTGATTCCATGATGTGATTGATAACCATAAGGGTCTCCTCCCCAATGGATGCAGCCCACTTTTGAAACTTTTCAACGGACCATGAAGCGTAAAACTTGTGAGAAGGGGGCATGTGGCTACTTTGAGTTGTGTATCCACCTCTTCTACGGTCTCTGTAATGACCTGCAACCCTTACATTGTCCTGATAGACAGCAACAATACGTTCATCGTAGATTATCCGTACCTGTTTACCTTTTAACTGCCATGGAACGCTGTAATAGTGCTTGTCAGCACTTAGAAGGACATGATAATCAGGGGCAACCTTGTGATTTTCAAAGGATTTCATCGGATAAGGAGCTGAGGGAAGCGTTTTTAACTCAGATTTTTCAATTTCTTCAAAGAGTTCGCGTCTGGAAACCTGTAATACCTGCATTTTCCGGTTATTATGGGCTTCAAGCTTCTCTCTGACAGCTCCACCCAGTTCTTCCAGGGAATAAAACTCACGGTTTCTTGAAGGAGCAAAGATCCTTTGATACATAAGACGTACCGCATTTTCCACTAATGCCTTATCTTTAGGGCGGTAAGCCCTTGCAGGAAGGATTATGGTACGGTAGTACTCTGCAAAATCATCAAATAGCGGATTTATTTCCGGTTCGTATTTACTTGCCTTCGTTACCGCTGACTTTAAATTGTCCGGAACTACTGTTTTTGTTACACCGCCAAAATAGATGAAAGAACGTTCAACCGACCGTATAAAACTTTCTTTTTTCTGGCTCTCTGTGGCCTCAGCATAGGTTAGACCGCTTGCGCCAAGAACTGCAACAAATACTTCTGCCTTTTTCTCTTCGCCTCCTCTTTCGTCAAAGTAAGAGAGTTTGTCTCCTGTGTAATCTACAAACATCTTTTCACCGGGAGCATGGAATTGTTTCATGCTAAGGCCCTGAATATCCTGCCAGCATTGCAGGTGATGACAGAATTGTGAATATCCAAAGGCATTTGGAGTGTTTTTAGAGTACTCCTCCCATAGCAGCTGCCGGGTAACTCCGGTACGTTTCAATTCTTTTGTGAAAAGGGGCATTTGGGGAAGCATTTCCCTGTAACGGATATTATTCTCTTCTTTACTCCCTTTGAATAATTCCATGAGCTCCGTATCGCTCATTTCTGCTATTTTTTCGCAGCTGTAACCCGTTTTTTTAAATGTAGTGAGGTATTCACTTACTACTGTTTTTGAAATACCGGTTAATTTTGCTATTTGCCGTATGCTAAGCTTTTCATTGCAGTTATGCTTTACTATTTCTCTGATTTTTTTCACGTTTATCCTCTTTCGTGCCATATTTACTCCCCGAATAATTTTTTTTCAGGGTAGTATAGTATTTTTGAGGATTTTCTTTTGATTTCATTCCGGCGCACCTTTAAAAAGTGTCCGTTTATTTCCGGAATGAGTGTCCGCTTTGCTCCGGAATTACTGTCCGTTTATTTCCGGAATAGGTGTCCGCTTTGGACCGGTGTATGCA
>CAZZIX010000393.1:0-2418 GCA_964654345.1 uncultured Methylomarinum sp. | reverse complement strand
TCGTCCCTAACAAAAACCTCTTAAATTTTTCACTTTTCACTTTTCACTTTTCACTCTTCACTCTTCATTTTTCACTCTTCATTTTTCACTTTTCATTTTTGACTGAACCCCAAATGTCCAAAGCCGAAATCGTCATATACCAACCCGGTGACAATACCTCAAAACTAAAGGTCCGTCTTGACGGGGAAACGGTCTGGCTTACTCAGGCACAAATGGAGCAACTACCGGGATTTGTTGAATCCAAAAGAAAATTGGCAGAAAAGTATAGGTCGTTCTTTGAACAAACGGATATTGCTTTCTTTTCGAAACCGGAAAACACTCAATCCAATTATTGGTTAAATGCAGTTTTGTTAAAAGACAGGAAAGAAAGAGACGAATTTTTGGAATACACCAACCAAAACGGAATAATGACACGACCCGTATGGGGGTTAATGAATCGCCTTCCCATGTTCAAAGATTGCCAAACGGGTGACCTTTCCAATGCCGAGTGGCTGGCTGAGAGAGTAGTGAATATTCCAAGTAGTGCTATATAAAACACAAGGTTAAGTAAGTAATGCCCAATCTGAATAAAATATATTTGTATAGAATGACACATATTATGAATATTCCGCATATTCTTAATCATGGCATTACACATATTTCGTCTCCCAATTCAAACCCGGATTTTGTTTCAATTGGTGATAGCAGTTTGATTAATACGAGAAATGAATTTATATTAAACAATGGAAGAAAATTGGGTGATTATATTCCTTTTTACTTTGGGGCTCGGATGCCGATGCTTTACGTCATTCAAAGAGGATATAATCTTGTATCCCCTACACGATCTGAGAACATAGTTTATATTGTAAGTTCTGTACAAAAAATGATAGAGCTTAATCTTGATTTTGTATTTACGGACGGACATGCAGTAGATAAGTTTAGTGTCCAATATACTCAGGCAGATATTGAAAATATTGAAGATTTAATTGACAGAAAGGCGATTTCTGCCAGGTACTGGAATGACGAGAATGATCTTGATTTAAAGAGACGGAAAGAAGCGGAGTTTTTAGTCTTGGGGGATATTTCAATTACTGCTGTTTTAGGATATATTATTTACAACGAGGCAGCAAAGGATAGAATGCTTAACTTTGGCGTAAAAGAAGAAATGATTATTATCAAACCGGAATATTATTTTTAAAGTTATGATTCGATACGTAACGGGAAATCTTTTGGAGAGCAATGCAGAAGCTTTGGTGAATACCGTAAATACCGAAGGTGTTATGGGGAAAGGTATAGCATTACAATTTAAAAATACATTTCATAATAATTACAAAGCGTATCTAAAAGCCTGTAAAAATAAAGAAATAAAAATTGGAAAACTTTTTGTTACGGAGGATGAAACGTTATTTAATAAAAGAAAGATGATTATCAACTTTCCTACAAAAACTACTTGGCGGAGACCTTCGGAATACAGTTACATCGAAGAAGGTTTGAAAGAGTTGAAAAAGCTTATTGCGGAAAGAAATATTAAATCAATAGCAATTCCTCCTTTAGGTTCAGGAAACGGTGGACTTAATTGGGATGTGGTAAAAATAATATTAGAGGAACAGTTGTCTGATGTTAATTGTGATATTCAAATCTATCAACCCACGTCAATCATTAAAGAAGTATTAAAAAAAGAACGGGTAAAATTAACCCCTGCCCGAGCAATGCTGTTAGTAGTTTTATATGATATGGTGAAGAATGGTGAATTTGTTTCGGAATTTGCAGCGGAAAAGATTTCCTATTTTTTACAACGGTTGGGTGCCAAAGAAGCCTTCAGGTTAAAGTTTGAACCAAATTTTTACGGGCCTTATTCGGGTAAAGTAAGACATGTTTTGTACTATCTAAACGGAAGCTTTATTATGGGTTACAGCTCGAAAGATAAAAAACCGTTTGAAGCGTTGGAGCTTGTTCCTGATGCAGAACAGGAAGTGGAAAATTATTTGAACAAACCCGAAAACTCAAAGTATAAATCAATAGCTGAAAAAACAAAAACTTTTCTTAAAGGCTTTTACTCCCCATTTGGTTTAGAGTTGCTTTCCACCATTGACTATATTATGACAACCGAAAAAATAACAAATGTTGAAGCCATATCTGCTAAACTTGAAAATTGGAGTAATAGAAAAAAAACATTATTCAGCAATCCTAAGTTTATTAATATAGCAGTTCATAATTTACAAACTAATCTTAACGGATGATGCTGATCTTGCAAAGTTGGCAAAACACCTGACCACGCAAGCCAAAGCACCCCATAAATGGGAATATGTGCATGACTATATCGGTTACAATTACCGCTTAACCAATCTGGCAGCAGCCTTGGGCGTGGCGCAAATGGAGCAACTGCCGGGATTTGTTGAATCCAAAAGAAAATTGGCAGAAAAATATAAGTCGTTCTTT
>CAZZIX010000392.1:0-2419 GCA_964654345.1 uncultured Methylomarinum sp. | reverse complement strand
AAACTTAAGACCTTAGTGTTTTCGTATCTGTTTATCTTGCATTAATGATGATGTCCAGTTTAGAACTATACACTTTAAGTATTGTCACTTTATTAATTAACTGATTCTTAACCGTAAGATGAGTGAATTGTTCTACACATCTCAACTTAAGATTATGATGTGTACTAAAATCATTTACACTTAGACGGCTACTTTGAATGTCAACAAAAACTAACAAACTAAAGTGGCTACTTTCCTTAGTCCTGATTTTTGGTGGATTTGCTATTTACGAAGTTTTTGATGTATTAGCCACTGATTTTGCAGATAAAAAATATAGCTGGATATTTAAGATTATTGCCGAATTTGGGTTGTTTTCATCTGTAATGGTCTCAGTAGGGCATTTTCACCATTGGCTAATTGCTGCTGAGGAGCAAAAAGAATCCGAAAAGAGCTTTCATAATGCATTAATAAAGTATGTAGATAGAATTTTGCTGAGTGCGGTCAAACGGAATTTTTCTGGAATAACAAATAAAGAGCTAAACTTCTCGGAAATTATGCGCCAATTACAACCAGGTGACTATGTTTATTGGTTAATTACCTTTGTTCCAGGTTATAAGCATCAATGTAGGGAACTTGAAAATGCGGTTAGAGATGGCACTCATTTTCGAATGATTATTATAAAAGAAGGCTGTCCAGCCGCAGAACTCAGAGCACGTGAGATTACTGATTACAGTTCAGAAGAATTTAGTAACCATGCTAAATTATTCAAAACATCATTGGAAGATATGATTTCTCGCAGCGATCAAAAAACGGCTGGCTCATTAGGTGTTTTTATCTCTGATGGATTACCCAGCGTTCCTTTATTTATAGTTATCCACAATAAATCAAGCGAAGTTGAGGTTTACAGTAGTTTTTATTTGTCTGAACCAATTGGAAGAATGCCATTTTTAAAATGGCAGTCGGAGTTGACATATAATAGAAACAAACCTGCCTTTGAATCAGAAAACTGGAACATTCCTGAGCTTTTTATAGACTATTTTCATAAACGGTGGGACTTTGAAAGACAAAGAATTGGTATTGGGACGAAAAATGAACCAGTAGAACATGTTGATTTTCTCTATGCTCCATCATCGGCTAAGAAAAATTGTTCTATGCTTTCATCAAAACATAATAAATAACTAAAGATTAAAGAAGACTGCCACTGTGCAGTTATTACCCTATTAAAGATTAATCATCAATGGGTTATTATTGTTCGGAAAGCGACCAATGCTCATATGTTTTTGATCAATTCATGTATTGACAGGAGAACTGTCGCTTGCCAACCAAGAGCGGACTAAACCAGTTTGGATTATAATGTTTGAAAATTTAAAAACGAGTCAATCATATACAGCGAAAATATCTCTAAAACTTTGTAACAAAAAACTGTGCTAGACTTGCACTCACATATGACTGCAAAATAGTTGTGTGTATTTCATAATAATAACAACAATGAGGTTTGCCACATGAAATTATTAAAAAGTTTTATCTTTGCTTTCGCATTAGCACTTTCTTTAGGGTCTTTTTCTACTACCGTTACTGCTGCTCCTATAGAAGGAATTAATCTAGTTCTTGATCACGTTGCTGAAGCAATAAAAGCTATTGATGCTGGTGAGAGTAATGAAGCAGTTCGAGAGCATGTCTTGGCATCGTTGAGAGAAAGTAAAGAAATCTTAGGAACTGAAATGCTAGAAAAAAACCGCTTAAAAGCTAGTCGCTCACTAAAAAAAGCTAGAACAGCACTAAAAAAGGGTGACACACAAAAAGCAAAGGACCTTTTGGGCGAAGCAGAAAAAAAATTCGCAGATCTGAAAAAATTTATTTAAGACCTTATTAATAAGTAGGGGCTCTAGTACCCTCATTTATTTTGATAAACTATTATACCTGGGCCATTTAAGCACAAATATCATCACTCACTTTGTGTAATTAGCCTGACTGAAAATTTCTGAACTGGTAATAAACATATCAATATTCCTAGTTTTAACACCAGAATAAATGATTAGTTTGAACGTCAGCTTAGGGTCGATGGCAGTCTTTCAATGTAAGGTTTGATTGTGATTAATTTTTCTAGATGTCAGGTTGAGTAGGGTCAGTACAAACATTGGAATTTGTAAGTGCGTTTGCGCGCCTTTACGTTGCCAATTTAGCATATTGTCACCTGATTAACCATGACTCTCCGCCATTTTAAAAAGCCAACTTCACTAACCCCGTCATTCCTGTATTTTCTTAGCAGGAATCTTATTTATTACGAATAGATTCCCGACAAAAGACCTCGGGGATGATACATGGTTGTTGGATTTATTCTTTTTCCATACAATACGGCAGAAGATCATGGGTAATCAGGTAGTGTTATTATTTTATGTGAGTTGCTTTTATACATCATCAAATAGGCTGAATAAATAAA
>CAZZIX010000391.1:0-2424 GCA_964654345.1 uncultured Methylomarinum sp. | reverse complement strand
ATTCTGGCAGTAAAATTTCATTAAGCACTCGATATTGTTCTTCAACTAACACATGCGCTTTATTACAAATTTTATCCAATTGTTCATTAGGTGTTAACCCATCGGTACTAACAGCACCAGGATCCATTTTTAACATTTGCAGAACGCTAGCAACTCGTACTTCAAAAAACTCATCCAGATTTGAACTTGAAATACACAAATAGTTTAACCGTTCAAGCAAGGGTATTTCCTCGTCTCTTGCCTGTGCTAAGACCCTGTCATTAAATTCCATTAAACTTATTTCTCGATTAATGTAATATTCTGGGTTTTCTAATTCGTTTATTTCCATCTGTTTGTTTATGGGTAATTATGTATATTTTTTTGAATATGGTTACGGCTAAAAGTGAAGTAATAATTTTTGTAGGTTGGGCTGCCGTCTCTTTCGCAACCCAACAAACGGTATGCTAAAATGTTGGGTTAACGATAGAGCTGTTAGCCTAACCTACGCGAGAGTTGGTGAGCTGCTTCTTAAAGAAAAACTTTAGCTTTACTTCACTTTTAATCGCACCCCGCAATAACAGAGATATTAGCTCAATCTATTTCCTTGCAATCCACCCGTATGAATAGCAACTATTTTTTGCCCTGATTTAAAATAATTCTGTCGAATTAAATCAAACAGACCATAAAACATTTTCCCCGTATAAATGGGTTCAATTTCAATATTATGCTGCTTATTAAAGTCTTCTATAAATAATAATAGATCATTATTATACTTTGCAAAACCGCCAAAATGATAATCTAATTGGATGGACCAATTTAATCTCTTAGATTTATCTTTTTCCAGAGTTTTTTCAATATCATCAACTAGAAAACTCGCACCTTTTAATGCAGAAAAACCTATCACCTGACAGTTGCTTGATATTGAATTAACCAGACCTGCTAACGTTGTTCCTGTTCCACAAGGTACACACAAAAAATCAAATTCCAATTCAATTTCATCTATTATTTCCCCTACACCGTGCAACGCGAGCTGAGTCGCCCCACCTTCCGGCAACCAATATTCCCCTTTTTTTAGCGTTGGGAGTTGATCAAATTTTTTATAATTTCTGAGTTGCCTATATTCAGAGCGAGAAATAAAAGTTAACTCCATCCCCCAATCAATAATATCTTGCAAGGTCGGGTTTAAGACTTTAGGCCTCTCGCCCCTTATAAAGGCTTTAGTTTTTAAATTTAATTGTTTTCCAGCAAAAGCCAAGGCATGACAATGATTAGAATATGCACCTCCCATACTAACAATAGTGTGGGCATTTAGTGTTAACGCATGATCGAGTACATATTTAAGTTTTCGCCATTTATTTCCAGAAATAATAGGGTGAATCAAATCATCCCGCTTAATCCATAACTCAATTTCTTTTTGTGCTAATAATGGTGTGAAAATCTGGGTTAATGTTGATTGATTAAATTGTTTTTCTAATTCAACTAGCTTAGGGTGCATAGTGGTCTTTTGCTTTTTTAATAGCCCAAGCCACATCTGCCGCCTGTCTATTTTCTTTAACATCATGCACTCTAAATAACATCACGCCTTCCATTACACCAAGTGCTGTTGTAACAGCGGTGGCCGTCACTAATTCGGATGGCTCTGATACATCACAAATACTGCCCATAAAACGCTTACGGCTAGTCCCTAATAAAACAGGATAGCCAAGATCAACTAATTCTGAAAGATGAGCTAATAAATTAATATTATCAAGCTTTCTTTTACCGAAACCTATGCCAGGATCTAACACGATATTTTCTTTTTTAATACCTATTTTCAATGCTTCTTCAACTCTGACCTTTAACGACTCAATAACTTCTGTAACCACTTCAGCGTAATTTGGATTATCCTGCATAGTCTCAGGTGTTCCTTGCATATGCATTAAGATGATAGGCACGTCTCTTTCACTAGCTACTGTCAAAATATTTTTATCACTTTGACCTGCTGAAATATCATTGATGATATTAGCGCCTGCATCTAAGGCAGCTATTGCAACCTCACTTAAGGTAGTATCAATACTTATCCAGACTACTGTTGATAATTTTTCTCTAATCGCCTTAATTACAGGAATCACTCGTGAAATTTGTTCTCCAGCACTAACAGATTCGGCACCCGGACGTGATGATTCACCCCCTATGTCAATAATATCTGCACCATCTTCTAGCATTTTTTTTGCTTGCTCAACAGCCGTTTCTATTTCTGTATATTGACCACCGTCAGAAAAACTGTCCGGGGTTACATTTAAAATCCCCATGATGAGGGGTTTCGTTATTTTGTTGAACATTAATTATCCTTTGTTTTATACCTATCAGCACCTCTATTGTTGCGTTGCCATAAAGACGGCAGCCCAACCTACCAAACAAGTTAGACTAACTTCTTCATCATTAACTCAACATATTTACCGAATA
>CAZZIX010000390.1:0-2428 GCA_964654345.1 uncultured Methylomarinum sp. | reverse complement strand
ACATTTTCGTTATCCTAGAATAGCGTTTGCTCGTAAGAATTACAGTTATCTCATCATTTGACACGTTGCAAACCCCCAAGGGGGCACGTATTATCAGTGTCATGTTTCGCAAAAATAAGGTTACAATGCCCTTTTCAAAAATAACTTATGGTGTAAGATTTATGAAAATCATTCTATTTAAACCACGGTTTATTCTTTATCGTACAATTCTTTTCATCAGTTTCACTGTGTTTGGTTTTACCACTCCAAGCTGCGCCAAAGATACAAGCTACGCGCCTGTCAGCATTACAAAGTCTTTTTCTGAAACCATGAAAGAGGACATAGAAAACAAGTCCGCTTTAATGAATAAACATAAGAAATTGTTAAACGAACGCTATGTCTTATCTGAAAAAATAGATAGTGTAGCGACTATGTCTGGTGGGAAACCTTTACCTGTTGGCCCTACTGCAAAGCTTCAAAATGGGTCAAGTTTTGATGCTTTATCTAAAATGTCTCCTGATGAAATTAAAAAAAATAACAGCTTCCCTTATTTGCCATTGCCACATGTCAGCCCGGAAGGTGGTGGTCTTGTAGTTTCCCCAAAACAACTAGAAACACATTCAGAATTGATTCGCTTCGATATGGATTTCGATTTGCCTGATGCGTATCTTCCTCAGTTTCCTGCTCCACTTTACCTAGTATCACGCCCAGACTTAGGAGATGTGTCAGGTGGCGAAGAAATCACCATCAATAATTACTACAGCAAACTCAATGGCATTCTCACTCCTTTTCAACTCGATGGAATGCGTCTGCTGGTAACGCCTGTCGCACAACAACAATTTAATGTAACCGATGATCGTAAAGCAGAAATAGCACAAGATGCGGTCTCTTGTCTTACCTGCCACACCAATGGTCATACCAGCGGAGTGTTTCATTTAAATCCAGATAATCGACCTCAAAATACGCGTTTTCGTATCGACACCCCTAGTTTACGCGGAGTTAATATCCAGCACTTTTTTGGTTCAAAACGTGCGCTTCGCACACTCGAAGACTTTAGTGAAGTAGAAGCCAAAACCGCTTACTTTGATGGTGATCCGGTTATCGCATTAAAGAAAGGAGCGCGTCGCTTTACTCGAGAAGAAATTGCAGCAATGGCAGCCATGCAAAACATGTTTGCATTTCCTCCCGCACCTAAGCTTGGAATAGATGGCAAACTCAACCGTGCAAAAGCAACTGAATCAGAATTACGTGGCGAGAAAATATTTACTGAATCTTGTGCGTCTTGCCATACACCACCCTATTACACTGACAACTCTGCTCACGATTTACAGGTAGAGCGATTCTATAATGGTCGCGCAGAAGGTTTGATAAAAACATTCGCACTAAGAGGTATTAAAGACTCACCTCCGTATTTACATGATGGGCGATTATTAACTTTAGAAGATACTGTAGAGTTCTTTAACCTTATACTTGAAACTAATCTTAACCAAGAGCAAAAAACCGATTTAGTTGCCTTTTTGCGTACTTTGTAACTAATTATATTCCTTCATCTTTATAACAAGATCGTGCATGAAATAACTTAGTGAAAAAAAGGACATAAAAAGGTAAAAAAAGAGGATAGATTTATTTAATAAAAAATAAATCTATCCTCTTTTCTGTTTTCCCTTTGTAGTATTGTGGCCGAACATTTACTCACTGGAAGCGGTCTTGAACTCTAACCGTTTTAACTGTTTTAGCCCCATTTTGTTTCCAATTGCCTATGCTCACTTGCACAATCTCGAAGATATAAATTAATTAAACTCTGGTATGGAATTCCTTTGTTCTCAGCCATTTCCTTAAAGTAAGAAATAGTTTCTTCGTCAATTCTTATAGTTATCTGTTTTTTTAACCGTTTGGCATAGGGATTTTTTACTGATTTAGAGAAATCATATGATTCACGCATGACTATAACCTTCATATTGTTTTCGTTCAGATTTATCAGCTTTTCGTGCTGAAATAATGCGAATAGTTTCCGAGTTCACCTCACAATGGCTTACGAGCAATAATTTTAATCGAGAACTTAAGCCCCATAAGAATGAAACGTTCTTCACCTACAGAATGATTTGGGTCTGGAATTAATCTAGCAAGCTCATCAGCAAACACAGTTTTAGCCTCCACAAACGTTACACCATCATGCTTTTTTTGGTTTGAAATGTTTTTGTTTTCATCCCACTCAAAATTTAAGCTATCCATAGGATGAATATAATTACATTGTAGTTATTAGTCAAGAACGATTGATGTCTGCCAGCAGGATGAACAGCTAACCAATGATGATCGATTGTTATTGAGCTGGTTGCCCTAGAATAGAAAGACTACTCATGATTTGTTTTAATTAGGAGCGAGGATTTAATTGTATTTGTATCGGAATTTCAAAGTTGACCGAGCAAAAGGCTCCAAATATGGCTTAATG
>CAZZIX010000389.1:0-2435 GCA_964654345.1 uncultured Methylomarinum sp. | reverse complement strand
TTTATTTTTTGCATTTCTTTCCTTTTTAACTCCTTTTCATCAGGTATTTGCTGAGACTGATAGAAATAATCAACCACCCAATTATGATTATAATGAGGAACTTCGAGTATTAAGAAAGGAAATCAAAGAACTCAGAGTTCTTGTTGATAAATTGACCAAAAATCAAGTAGAAAATAAGACTGAAATTAAAGAAAATAAAACTGAAATTATAGCTAGCAAACCTAAGCCACATTCTGATTTTGATATGCCAAGTTTAAGTCTCCGTGGTTTTGGTGATTTTGAATACAACTATGTTAATCGATCTGCTAAAGGTTTATCCGATTATGATACAAATCATTTTGCTGACGGTGATGTAGGGTTTTTAATCTTTTCGCAAGTAGCCAAGAAATTAAGTTTTTTTGCTGAAACTTTATTTGAGTTTGAAACTACTGGCGAAACTGATTTTGATGTTGAGAGAGTCGTACTGAAATATGAGTATGCAGATTGGCTGAATATATCTATTGGACGAGATCATACGCCACTTGGCTACTGGAATCAGCAGTATCATCATTCGACTTGGACACACACTACAACTGATAGACCACTTATTTTTCAATTTGAAGGCAACGATGGTATTTTACCAATGCACTATGTTGGTATTGGTTTGTCAGGAGACATAGGATTTGATTTCGGTAGCGTCGATTATAGTCTAATGATTGCAAATGGTCGGGGCAAAGATACTAAATCAATTCAAATAATAAATGACCTTAACGATGATAAACAGGTATCTTTTCAGTTTACCGTCGAACCCAATGCTCTAGAAGGTTTTGGGATCGGTGCCAATGTTCTTTACGATGTTATTCCTAGTAATTTTGATGTCTTGGGTCGAGAAAATGAGATTGACGAAGTCATCACGGGTGCTCATGTGTATTATACTGCGGCTCCTTACGAAATTATCGCTGAATATCAATATATCTGGCATGATGATTTGAGATCCACAAAATCCCATCATGGCGGCTATCTACAACTGGCTTATAGTTTTGATAAATTTAAACCTTACTATCGGTTTGATATTTTAGATATTGATTCTAATGATACTTTTTTTACTGGGTTGAGAAATGCTCAAAACAGTATTCAGCATACGGTTGGTCTGCGCTATGATTGGTTCCCATTTGCTGCTCTTAAACTGGAGTATCGTAGGACTGACATGAACTTTGTAGACTCGAATGAGATTTCATCGCAAATATCATTTATGTATTGATTTGCTATTGTGGTATGAGATTTAGTAACTTTAAGGTATATGGGTTTAAGTGAGAAATGGGCTGCAACAATTATTTCCAATTGTTTACGTATAATTTTGTAGAAGGTGTTTTTCGTTTAGTAATACCTATTACTACATTGATTGCATTATTTTATCTTTTTTACGGGGCGGCATATGCTGACCTGAGCACGATTCCTCCTCAGAAAGTTCAGGAAGATTATCTGGATTCAAATCAAAGGAAAATTGGGGGTTTGCTTGTAAAAGCACGTATGGCTTTAAGCAAAAAGAGATTAATAACGCCAAAAAATAATAATGTAGCTTTCTATCTTGACCAGTTATTGTTATTGTCGCCTGATAATAAACATATTTTAAATATTTCTACTGAAGTCTATTACAATTATATAGGTTTAGCTTATAAGAAGCTTGATAAAAACAATATTGAATTTGCGCAAGAATATTATGATATGGCAGAAAAAATTGTCCAGCGTTCTAATATCAATATTGATTCCCAAGAGTTAATAAGATTGCAGGATACAATTAACTCACGGCAGGCAAAGATAAATGCTCTTAGCATAGCTGCCAAAGCACGTACATCAGCTGAAAAAATTGAGCAAAAAAAACACATAATGACTGGGCTGGCAAATCTACAAAGAGAAATTGTTTTGAATCAGTCCAAGATGGATCAATTTAAAGTAGAGTTAATAACACCTACCGAAGCTAGTAAAACGGAGAAAATAGCCCAGAAAAATAATAAAGAACAAACAACTCATGTTCAACATCATAAGGATCAACAACCTCATAACAAACAAGAAAATACTTTAAGCATAATAGGGAATGAGAGAGTTGTGGTTATTGTTAATAAAAAAAATAAAGTATCTTCTTTAACATTAAGGGAACTAAAATCTTTATATAAAGAGAAGAAAAGAACTTGGCCTAATGGAGAAAGGGTTGCATTGTATTTGCCTCCACCTAATAGTGATGAGTTTTTATGGTTGATACGCAATATATTTTTAAAAGAGTCTCCTGCATCGGTTATACAATTCTATATGAAAGGGCTAAACAGAAATAAATTAAAAATGCCTTATAGAACAACAAATAGTGTATTAGATGTTTCACGAATAGAAGGAGGTATAGCTATCGTTAAAGCAAGAGAAACTAAGGGGTATGATTCTATAAAAATTGTTTCAGTGGATGG
>CAZZIX010000388.1:0-2466 GCA_964654345.1 uncultured Methylomarinum sp. | reverse complement strand
TTAATTTTCTTATTCAGCACTCTCGACCATTCCAAAAGCTGCTGATGCATACTGCTTCCGGCGGGAGATTTGCGTAAAAAGACCCGGCTGTATTTTTTGAAATAGGTTAAAGTATCATCCAACGACAAATCATAGAGTATCAGCCGTGCTGCAAGTCCTTTGCGTACTTTTACCACGCCGGTAAAGACTTTTGGGTTGTTAAAAACTGCGGCAAGGGTAGCAATGGCCATAACCTGCGGGATAGCGGCAAAACGAAAAATACTTTTATTTTTCATCAACCTCAGGTAATCCACTACATAAGGCAGATGCTCAAGACTGTTCATCACCATTTCGTTCAGGCAGGCGAGAGACTTATGGGTATGTGGATTTTCCGCAAAATAAGAAAGCTCATGAGCATATTTCCCCCAAATCTCTTTGGGCCAGAAAGATCGATTTGAAAATATATCTTCATGATAATCGCGAATGATATTGGTCTTTTGTAAAAATAAACCCATGGAATTGGAGAGATCGTGCCTGTTTTTTAGTTCCGGATTTTCCAGCCCGGACGCAGAGAAGAGATTGGATAAGCCGATACCTACAAGACCTGCAACATAATGGCAATAAAGATTATAATCGTCCAGCGATACCACCTCTTTTTCAGTAAAATGTGCCATACCGTTTCCCATCTTTTCTGCAATGTCCACAATAACATCACGATAATCAGCTTCTAAGCTTTTAAAAATCCGGACTACTTTATCGTAATGTTCCAGCAGTACGCGGTAATTTTCCTGATCGCCTACGTTTTTTAAAGTGAAATTTTCGTCGTAGCTTTTCTTATGAAAATCACGAAGTAATTCCAGCTTTTCCTCTTTTGGCAACTTCATGTCGTCCTCAATGGTATCGAGGGCGCGAAGAACGAGATAAAAAATTCCGACGGCGTTTTTTAAATCTTCGGGAAGTTGCTGGATAACAACGGCAAACGAACGTGATACCTTGCTTAGAGCAGCACAACAAAAAGCTTCATCATCGAGTTTTAGCACCAACACGGCCAGAGATTCTTTGGGAATAGCATACTTCCTGCCCTTTATTTTTAACTTTAAAAGCGCCTTTACTTCTCGCGGATGAAGAGCCGATTTGTATAATGTCAGTATCATTTCCCTGGTTTTTGGCAAAGCTATGAATTTTAGAATTATAACGTTCCGTATTCGAAAAAATTTAATCACATGGAAATTATCCTTTTCTTTGCAGATTGCTAATCAGGACAGGGCGCTCTTTGTAAGTACTTGAAAATTAGTAATAAAGCAATAATTCACTTTTTGCTGTAAAGGCTGGAATGGAGCGTTGTTGTGAAAATCCTACAAAATAGACAGTAATAATGGAGAAATTTGATATTATTATCACCGGCGCTGGTCCGGCAGGTTTGACGGCCGCGGTCGAACTGAGTAAGAAATTCAAGATCCTTATCATCGAGCGTCGCAAACCGGGAACCACTACTTCTACCTGGTATAGCTATGCCGACCGCGTAAAAAAATATAATATTGAAGAAGCAGTAACCGGCCGTTTTAAAGAAATACGTTTTCTCTCTCCCACACAATCGCACTACATGAAAGACGATTGTGTGATTATGAATCATAACAAAGTACTGCAACTGTGGATAGACAGGGCAGAAGCAAATGGAGCCGTTATCCGCCGGGAGGCATTCAAAGATTATAAATACAAAAGTGGTGGTGTGGTAGTGAAAACCGGCGAAGGTGAATATTTTGCCCGGTTGCTTATCGATGCTATGGGCTCAGGTTCCGAAATTGTTGCCAAACACAAGCTCATCAAACGGCATGATGCCTGGGTGATTTATGGCGGCCTTATTCGGCACGAGAAGATGGAAACACCTCATGTGCTTGAATATTATCCGCTAAACGATAAGGATAACTCTTACGTGGGAGTTCATCCGTATTCCGAAACGGAAACCAATATTTATGTTTTTCAGGGAAGAAGCAACACCATGGGAAGACCTGCTGAATTAAAAGAAATTTTTGATGAGACTATTCAAAAGCTTCACCCCGATGGCAAAAAAATTCAAAATCTCGGCGGAACCATCGTTTCCGGAGCACTCAAAAAATATGCTTTGGATAACGTCATTTTTTTCGGTGCTTCCGGCATGTTGAACCCCGATGGCTGTGGTATGGGTTTCAACGAAATCCTGAAACAGTACCAGACCTTTTCCAAAGGTATTGCCAAAGCCATGAAAAACAATACTCTGGATCAAAAGACGCTGTCAAAAATTGCTGCTTCCCTGCGTGACCAGGAAGTGTTGAATTTTCAAAAAATTATCGGTGCTTTCTCTCTTTATTTCATCAAAAGCAAAGGCAAATGGGATGGTGGTGTGAAATGGTTGAATGCCATGGGTGGGGAGAGCAAGTACTGGATGCGGAACGAGTTTACACTGGAATGGATTATGAAGGCTACCCTCCGGCTGCACAAAGTCATTCC
>CAZZIX010000387.1:0-2476 GCA_964654345.1 uncultured Methylomarinum sp. | reverse complement strand
AATGATGGGAACATAATGGGCGTTCCACATTTCATCAGCTAAAGTCGCTACAGTTGCAATTTCTCTAGCATTAATTTCTTGACTAAAACTAATCATATCAGTAAGGCTGTGCATTTAGTTCTTACTCTTTAATTCATCTGATAATGATAGAGAGGGTCACTATCATTAAAAAAATCAGGATAATTTTTTTGTAATAACACTTTATCTTCATTAGATAATACTAATTTGTACGGTGGCTCATGTACATAATTTACAGCCACCGCAGCATCAACAGTTATCCTAAGTTTACTTGCTTGTATCTCTAGGCAAAGCGCAATAGTCCAAGCGGAAAAAGCCTGATAATTAACCAATTTTTCAGCCAGTCTCTGGATTTCTTTAGTTTTATATAAACTGATTAAAGGAGAAATTAAGGAAATATTTCTAGGTAAAGCACCATAAGCACCTATACCATCCATATTCATATCCCAATCTCTTAAAGGATATTTAAAACAGCCCTGCTGATAAGCTAATCCACAATGATCAACTTGCCCGTTATTATTTACGATTTTTACAGTACAAGCGACAACTCCATTAGGGATTAACTGAGCAACCATTTTTAATAATTGTTTATTACTTTTAAACTTTATCTCCGGTGTAAGTAATAAAATATAGGGGGAGTTACATTTATTAATGAGTGAATACAGTTCTTTTCCAATAGATTGATCCGTTGCCAATGAAGCTTGAGATGTAATTGAAATACCGGTTTGTTTCGATAATTTACTTAAACTTAGGTGTTCAGTAGATAAATGAACCACGTCAATTTCAGGCTTACGTTCAAATTGTCGGTTGATTTGATAACTACCTAACCAGGAGTATTCAGGATAAGAGGCTCGACCTACCTCCCCTCGCCTTTCTATGGCTGAATTTAAAGCACGTAAAGCTGCATCAAAGGCATAACTTTTATTTTCTGGGTTTAACGACACAGAGTTTTCAGATTGTCTCCATGAATATAAAACTCTTGGAATATGTCTAATTTTATCGCTGAGTTCAGATAATCGTAAATATAAATCGTAGTCTTGGGAACCTTCAAACCCTAGTCTAAAACCACCTGCTTGTAGCATTGTTGTGCGCCGAATAACAGACAAATGCAACACATAATTATAAGTCATCAATAATTCTGGAGACCAGGCCGGTTTTGCATGATGACAGCAACGTAAACCATGACTATCAATTTGATCATTATCAGAATAAATCCAGTCGGTTTCTGGATGCTGATTGATTAATTTAACCACTTCATATAGTGCTTCTGGTGCTAGATAATCATCATGATCTAGCAATGCGATATAGTCTCCCTCTGTTAATGCTGTTGCTTCCTGACTAGAAACTGTAATGCCACGATTATCTTCATGACAAACTAATTTTACTTGATCAGAAAACTGGTTTTCAAAATCAGCCAATGTTTTCTTAATTTCTGAAACACCACTGCCATCTTCAACAATACAAAGCTGCCAATGAGGATAAAGCTGTCTTGCTACGGAATCTAAACAGGCCTTTAGTTGGGCTAACTCTACTTTATAAACAGAAAGTTGAATACTAATTAGCGGTTTATATTGCCAATGTTTTACTGATCGCTGACGTTGCCTTTTTTCTATACAACTTAAAAAACTGTGTTGAAAAAGATAAGAGGGATAAACTTGTTCCGCACTTCGGTAACGCAGTATTTCTTGTTCGCAATCGCAATACATCAACTGATTTAGCCACTTTGGACTAGATGATCTATGGCTTTTTTTATTATAAAACCTTAACCAAAAACATTTTTTTAATATAGGGTCGCTAACACGTAAAAAAACCTTGCGGACAAAATTCATTACTTTGTCAGCAAAGCATCATAAAGTGCTAATAACTCGGCATTAGTCTTTTTATGGTCATGATGCTCTTGAATATAAGCCCTCATTTTTTCACCTGCTTGTTGCCTTTTTTCTGTATCTATAAGATAAGGCCAAAGTGCTTCAGCAAATTTTTCAGCCAAAGGTTGAGTATTTTCTACCAAAAACTCAGATTCCATCAATTCATTTTGAGCGGCAACATTGGTAAAAAAAATGGGGGTTTGCATGGACATCGCTTCATAACTGACTAGAGCCAAACCCTCATTTTCAGACGGCATCATCAAAATATCGCAGTCTTGATACACTGGACGTGTATCTTGCACTTGAGGGTGTAATAAAATCGTAGTGTCTGTTGCCTTTTTTATTGCCTGTTTAATTTCAGACTCTAATACGCCGCTACCTGTCATTAAAAAGACTAAAGGATTTGTTTGACCTTCCTCACCCCATCGTTTCTGAAGTAATTGAGCTGCCTTAATAAATTCCAAAGGTTGTTTCTGCTGACTAAACCGGCCAATAAAGCCTACAAGACAAGCATTATCTGAAATTTTTAAAGCACGTCTGATTTGCCCTTTTTTTACAAGCTCAGGATTAAAATAATCACTGTCAACATT
>CAZZIX010000386.1:0-2477 GCA_964654345.1 uncultured Methylomarinum sp. | reverse complement strand
AGGTTTTTGTTCTTCTGTCATTACAATGACAGCAAAAAGAGTTGAAGCTTTGGTTTTTTTATCTAACTCTTGTCTGATGTGATCATTATCTTGTAAAAAGATAACTTCACCTTGATTATGACCATTACTCTCCACTAAATAATGGCTTTCTTTATCAATAGAGCCAAATCGACTCGTTTTAATTTTCAGTATCTTATTGGCTATCTCGGTAACTTGCGGCGAGTTTCGATAGTTTGTGTTTAATATCCTGACCAGTTGATCGGATTGGTTAAGCTCATCTTGCTTATAAAATAAGCTTTTCACTTTCGACCAAGAGAAAAAATTTGGGTGGACTATCTGGTTTGAATCACCACATAAAATAAAATCGTGTGATTGATGTAGGGATTTGATAATTAAATAGAGCTGGATATTAGTCAAATCCTGCACTTCATCAACAACAACAAGGTCATAGCGTGACTGTATTCCCTCCAAATATTGATGACTGACTATATTGCTGTCATAGAACTGATTGTCTTGCAAAAAACCGAGATATTTTTCAAATAGTGAATAAACATCCTCCCGATCAGCTTGTAAAAAAATAGATTCTTTAATGCCCAAGGCTAAGTAATCCTGTCGGCTCAACCAGCTTTTATCAGTTGCAGGTCCAGTAATAACACCTCGAAATTCTTCAAAAAGTTTATGGGCATCATTAAGCTGGTTTCCTTGCCTGTATCGACTAAACCATTGTCGAAATAATTTAAAGGTAACAGGCTTTCCTGCGGGTACCTGAATACTTTCCAGAAACTCCTGAAATGACAAAAAATCGACTTGCTGATCTTCATTTTCATAGTGATGTGCATAGTATAAATTACGCGAGTTTTTCACTAGGTACTCAGACTGGGTAACATACAGTACATCACCCACCGCTTGCTTCATTTTTTCTAATATTAATGTGGTTTTACCACTACCTGCCGAACCTATAACGACCAAAGGTGGAGATAAGTTATAGATAGATTGTTGGCTTTCATCAAACGAAACAATTTTATCTAGCAGGTTAAAGCTCTTATGTTTTGAGTTAACATAAACCAAGGATTCATTCTTTACCTCTTCCAGTGACTTTATAGTAGGTATTTTATTTTCATCCAGCCTGACTAATTGATTCAGAAAACGTGATTTCTCATAGGCATGGTTTTTGATATATTCCAATATCAATGCATAAGATTGATCCTGATGGCAGTATATAGAAAACAGCACACGATCTGTGCGATTGAGCCTTGAGCTATAGAGATTACCCCCTACTTTTTTGACATCAGCAGATTGAAAATCATCATTTTCCAAGTATCCGATAAGCTTATCTAATCCTTTTATAACTTTCGAATTAAGTCCGTTATATATAAGTATCTGCATTGATATTTTCTTTGATTTATTAAGTAATATTTATACATTAACAGAATTAACTGAACACCACTATTCAAATAGTAGTGATTCAAAGTTTGTTTGTTTATTTACTTTTTTGAATTTCTCGTTCTCTCCACCCTGCCGTGCTTTACTTTATGTACTGCTCATCTGTATGCACTGCATTATCGCCAATTAAATTAATTATATATTTTATGGTTGGTTGAAAGGTTACTGAAAGGTTATATCACTATAATGTAACTTAACATACTACAACCCAATGTAACTGGCAATAAGATCCCTTACCCTAATTATCCAAGGCTTTGTTTTCAGTTACCCATTATTAAGTTAGAAAAAATTTATGCCTACCAGTAATGAATTATTGCAGCAAAACAAACTGTGGTCTGCACAAGTAAAGCACAAGAACCCCTCTTTTTTTAAACAGCTTTCCAAAAAGCAAACACCTGAATTTTTATGGATTGGCTGTTCTGATAGTCGCGTTCCTGCTGAAATAATTGTAAATGCCGAACCTGGTGAGATGTTTATTCATCGCAATATTGCCAATCAGGTTATTCATACTGATTTTAATTGCCTCAGTGTCTTGCAATACGCCGTTAGCGTACTAGAAATCAAACATATTATTGTCTGTGGACACTATGATTGTGGGGGCATTATTGCAGCATTAAATAAACAACGTTCAGACCTTGTTATCACCAATAAATGGCTAATGCACATAAAAAATACCTATCGTTTACATCAGCAAGAAATAGATACTTATGCAACTGAGAGTGAGCGGGTTAACCGCTTAGTCGAATTAAATGTAATAGAACAAATCCGCGCGTTATCGCACACCTCCATTATTCAGGAAGCATGGGAAAAGCATCAGCGCCCCACATTGCATGGTTGGGTTTATGGATTAAAGGATGGCCTAATCAATCCATTGCTCACTTTGAATTCAGATGATGAAATTAATCCTATTTTTCAATACCAAAATATTAACACTGAGTCTGCTTAGGGAGCTGGAAACAAATAATCGTCCAATATTGGTCAGGATTTTTGTTCGTATTCAAGGCGTAGTAACAGGCGCATAGCTAGCTACGTAA
>CAZZIX010000385.1:0-2484 GCA_964654345.1 uncultured Methylomarinum sp. | reverse complement strand
TATGTACCGTGGTAAATTCTACATATTTTGCCCGTGAGGTCGGTTTAAATTTCTTTAACATTGTGCCGAGGGGAAACCCAATCCAAGGAACAATCATTGACCAGGCTTCAACACATCGAAAGCGGTACACTCTTTCTTCTAAGGGATTATCTTTTAATATATCTTCCAGATTATATGTCCCTGGTTTTTCAATTTCACCTTCGATAGTGACTTGCCAGGGTGAGGTCGGAAGTGCTTGAGCTAAGGCAGTTGAACCGGATTTACTAAAGGCAAATTCATAATAATTAGTATAATTTCTTACACTTTCAAAGCCAGTCACAGGTAAGTTTGCTGAATAAGGGCCAATTGGGATATTTTGATAGACTTTATTTGCCCCAGTATACCCAATGTTAGGGATAATGCTTCCGACAGATAATGCTAATGCCGACTTAATAATTTTTCGGCGAGATTTAAAAATAGAGTGAGGCGTAATTTCACTATTTGCAATGAGTGATTTTTCTTTGATTAGCATAGTGGGGTCTCTCTAGTTTCGATAATATTATTGTTATACTTCTCGTTCGGTCGTGACAGCAATTTTTAACGCTTAAAACGCACATCTGTGCATCCACTCTGGCTTTGGTAAGATACAATAGACCCTTGAGTGATAATATCGTTTGACAGATTAGGCTGTAGTTGATGAATTTCCTGTTCATGAAGAATGCCTAAATAGGTATTGCTCTGACTGTAATATCGAAAAGTATAGCCATGCCATTGTCCTGAATGGGTAGGTGGTGAGCTATATAAAGTTGTATTTTTTTGTTCTGCCCAGCTAAAAATACAGTCTGAAACGGCTGAAAAACTCACTTTATCCGTTAACTTAAACACCCCTGAAGGTGTGTCAATATAAACATTATCTGATGAGGCGAACAGATTAATCCCCATATAACTATCTGAACTATAGCTCTCTACCCCTGAGCTATGCTTTTCCCAATGAGTTCCTTGATCAGACGACTCATAAATGCCGGTGCTGGTTTTTATAAAAAGGCTGTTAATCTTTGTCGGGTTAAAAAGAAGTTGAGAAATAAAGTTAAATTCGGCTGGAAATGAATTTATCTCAGGATTCCCATTATTGATTGTTTCTAATATCGTCTGCCAGCTATTGCCACCATCGTTAGTCAATAAACAACCATAATAACCATATAAAACCATCAAATCAGGATTTAGAGGATGGATGACTAAGTGGTTAAAGGCAATGTTACTCGGAGTCTCTTGCATAAGCCAATGCTCACCACTATCTATGGACGAATAAAGTTGATTATCAAGAATATAATAGAGAATAGCTTGGTTTTCTGGGTTGATGCTTAGTTCACCTTCATTGATTGTGGATATAAGCTTCCAGCTCTTGCCATTATCTTTACTAACACTTGTCCCTGCACTATCACTCAAGTAAATGCTTTGACCATCCTGCACACGAACAAGTTGCCGAGTATCTGAATTTTTTAGGAGTGTCCATTGTTCACCACCATCAAGACTCTGATAAATATTTTCATCAGTTATGCAAAAAACATCTTCATTGTCCTTGGGGTTGATTTTAAATTCACGACAATAGCCTTTTAAAATGTCCGTTGGAGTAATGGTATTCCAGTGTTGTCCACCATCAATACTTTTGTAATAAAATCCTGTTGTTACACGGCTATCAACAACAGCTCCACCACGATCATTCCCAGCAAGATACATCACTAAATCATTGTCTGTTGCAACGCTGAGTTTACCACCAATATGTTGAATACCTTTGTTGCTTAGCGTCCAATTCTGTCCTCCATTGTCAGAGCGTAGAATCCCTTGCTTACTGGTCATTAACAGTTTTTGATTATTGCTAGAGTCAATAACAAGGTTGCCTGGAAAATAAGGGGATATATCAATAATTTCCCATGACTCCCCTGAGTTAACTGATTTTGCGATTGCTTTTATATTTACTACAGAATCTTCATCCGCAGGTTTTATATTGGCATAAAGTATATTTTTATCACTAGAATCTAAATAGACTTGTGTCACACCGTAAGTTGTCGAGTCATTTGAAGGAACACTAAGAGCCTGCCAACTTGTCCCACCATTATCACTCCGCATCACGATATTTTCATTAACCGTGCTAACAAAAGAGTCTGCCTCAGTTTTGGCAAAAATAGAAAACAGTTCGTTGCTATTGTCAGGATCAAAAATCAGCTTTCCACCCAGGTATTGATAGCCTAAAGGCGTAATATTTTGCCAATTTTCTCCTTGATCAACACTTTTATATAATAAAACAGGAGCATTTGCTAGAGCACCGATGTTCCTTAATGTCGAATATCCATATAAAATAGCACTGTTTTTTGGATCAATAGTTAATAGTTGAACAGTTGATTCTCCATCTGGATATCTTCGGCTAGGCTTGATGGTTTGTTGGGCAGAGGTCTTAATTTTATTATTACTCAATACCCAGTGCTCACCACCATCTTTACTACTTGC
>CAZZIX010000384.1:0-2488 GCA_964654345.1 uncultured Methylomarinum sp. | reverse complement strand
GCTAGTTTGCTGGATGTTTCCTTACAACCTTATGTTTTAAAGGGAACACTCATGTAAAAAGTGTTCATTTGAGACTGATGTACTGATCATTTTTACGATGAAGTATAGTAAAGGTGTTTATTCAGTCCTTTTAAGTTAAAAAGGGAGTAGGCAGATGTTTGTTTCTGAAATATGAGAAACTAAACAACCACCAGCTTTAATGTGGTGGTGGTTGTTTAATAAAGTTGAAAGGACACTTTTGCGAATATACTTCGTGCTAGAAATACGCGAAGTATTAACTTGAGAAAATTATTTTTTTCCAGTAATTTTATCCGCTGCTTCAGTGGCTAAATCTATACGCTTTTGTGAAGGTGGGTGGGATGAAAAAACGCTATCTGAACCACCACTAAGTTCTTGCAGTTTTTGTTGAGCACTTGCGGCAGCATAGGGGTCGCGTCCGAGTTTGTATAAAACGTTGACACCGTATGCGTCTGACTCGAGTTCATCAGATTGTGAAAATTGGGCATTCAGATAATCTTCAGCAATATCACCGTAAGCACCCGCTATGTGTCCGATTGTGCCATCAGCTGCTGTCAAACCTTCTTTTGCTGCTTTTGTGACATATGCTTTTTTGTATTGATAAAGTGAGTGTTCATTAATAACATGGCCAATTTCGTGGCCTATGACAGCAACTACTTCATCATCACTCATTAGATCCATTAATCCAGAATAAATACGAACTGTGCCATCTGGCATTGCAAATGCATTAATAGAATTCACCAAATACACTTTATAGTTAAATTTTTGCCCATCATAGGTGTGTAAACCCTTTGTTAGTTTCTTTAAACGTTTTGCATATTTACTGTTTGTAGCTGCAACAGGGGCTTTCTTATCCATTGCTTTAGCAGACAATCTTGCTTCTTGAACAAGCTGTTGCTTAGAAACCGAAATGCCTTCAACAAGGCTGCCTGCGGCGTTAATAGATTTATTGATTTGCGACTGTAAGCAGCCCGTTAAACTGGTCGCTAAAATAGCTGCTAGTAGTGTTTTTTTATTCATAATGACCTTGTTGTTATAGTAAAAATAATTTATTGCTTGGCAAAGAAGATAGCATATGTTCAACCCAATATTCCTAGAAGTTTTGGGATTGCGGCATCCCCGACAATAATCACACAAGTAGTATTCAACTGAAGAAACTACCCAAATTTTTGATGTGAGGTTTTTTTATCTCTTGCCCGCCTATTAAATTGCCCTGAAAAACAGCTTCTTATTATATTTCACCTAATGTACTTTGAGAAGCAGAGGCACATTTTTGTAGTAATTCCTGTTTTTTTGCCTGCCTGATTATTTCTAATTTAATTCTATTTGCTGAAAAAATTTCAGTTTGTAACTTAATTCTATATTAGAAAAAATAACTTTGATGTGAGCTAGTTCATAGGTAGTTTCGTAGATTATTAAATCTTTGAGAGTAGAAGGATGTATGTGCAACGTACTTATCAATCCCCTAAGGTTAAGAGTGAGAATTGTATAGCAATATGTCTATTAAGAATGATGACCGTATCTCACTTTTGTTGACTATATTAACGCATAAAAAAAATACATCTGTATTTAACTATTATTACGGTTGTGGTGATTACAGCATCACTCAATTCATCTTCGCAATTATTGCAGGAGAATATTAACTAGAAACAATAGGAACTAAAAAATGGATAATAATCCTGAGAATGATTTATCAGTAGCATCCCCCTCCACGGGTATGGGGAAAATAAAAGAAATTAAGAGGCTTACTACGTGGGCTGTCGTTGCATTTGCTATGCTCTCATTTGGAATTTATACTTTTTACTGGCTATATAGTCGGACTAAAACAGTGAATAATAATTTGCCCGAGGAAGATCGTATTGCTTCTTGGATTCCAATGGTAGGAATTACCTCGTTTGCACTGTATTTTGTATTGTCTATAGTTCCTCCTTTGTTTTTGATTTCAACAAACCCTGAATTAGCATCTATTTTGATGGGTGTAGGCGGAATTATTGGTCTTGTGTACATTGTTGTGTTTTTGGTTTGGATATTCAAATTTCGTTCTCGCTTAAATTTACTTAGTGGAAGTACTTCAGGTGAAAAATTTTGGTTAGGTGGGATTTTGACATTTTTCTTAAACGTCATGTATTTTCAGTGGAAAATTAACCAAATGCATGATCATGGCTGAATACCACATTTTGTAGAACGAAAAAAAGGCGGGAGAAGTATCTAAAGTTCCAAAGCCTTGGATTAATGATATTCGCTATAGGATTGAAAATTTATTTAAGGGCACCTCTATTAATTCTGGCTGAGTAGGTATGCGTTTAAAATGTTTGAGAACGAGGCGAAGATCGCAGTTAATAGCGGGCTATTAATAAGATTTTCAACGAAGTTATCGAATATTTTAAGCGTATAGCTGCCAGTCATGAATTAATAGAGGTACCCTTAAGCTCTCTTCTGAATGAAGAGAGCTTGTTTGACTGATTTTAAT
>CAZZIX010000383.1:0-2494 GCA_964654345.1 uncultured Methylomarinum sp. | reverse complement strand
GCCAATCAATGCTGATTTTGACTTGTTTGAATTAACAATGGATGACATTAAAGGGAAAAAGGTACATATTCATTGTGCTGCAAACTTTCGGGCAACTGCTTTTTATGCTATTTATGCATATAGAAAAGTAGGTTGGACTAGAATAAAAGTCAATGAATTTATTGGCTCAATATGGCAGTTATCAGAGTATCCAGTTTGGGATAAGTTTGTATCAAGTTACTTGAACAGCTAAAAGAATTTAAATAATTTTCTATGGAAAAAAATCAGACAGCTGAACAAGAAAAAGTCATCTGTACTTGTACGGGGACAACTGAAAAAAAAGTTAAGCAACTGATAGCTAATGGTGCTGATGATTTAGATAAAATAGCATCTGCAACAGGTGCTTCAACAGGCTGTGGTTCCTGTGATGTTTTGATTGTAGAGTTATTGGAAAATAAATAATTTAAAAAGTGTCAGTCAGCAAGAGTTTCGACTACATCAATAGTTTTGAAAAACACCTTGCCTGGGCTTAAATGATTTAGAAAATCGGTCTGTTTCAATTTATCAAAAACAGGGCCTTTGACTTCCGCTAAATGAAGTAATATATGTTGTTTTTTTAAGGAATTGATAAGATTTTCTAGTGCTTCAAAAGCAGTAGTATCAATATAGCTAACCGATGAAAAAATCAAAATAACATGTTTTAATTGTGAATTGTGAATGGCTTCATCTTCAATAAAATCAAGAATATAACTGACGTTGGCGAAACTGATGTTTTCATCAATTCTTATTAATGATAAATTTTCCCATGTTTCTACTTGGTGTCGCTTAATATTTCTAAAATGTTGGGTATCTTTTATTTTTCCTACTATTGCAATATGGGGGCGGCTTGTCCGACGTAAAAAACTTAAAATTGTAATAATAACACCTAGTGCTATACCTTCTTCAATACCTAAGGTTAGTACACCTAGTAAAGTAATTAACTCTGCAATGCCATCACTTTTGTCATATTTCCAAGTTGTTATGATTTCTCGTAATTTTACTAAAGGTAAAATTGCTATAAGAATAATAGCGGCTAACGCTGCTTTAGGAATGTAGGTAAATTGCTCGGTGAAAAAAATAACAGCTACGCTAAGAATAATGACAGCAATAATCATCGCCATTTGAGTGCGAGCACCCGCTGAGAAATTTACCATCGTCCGACTAAAGCCTCCTGCTACAGACATGCCTCCAGAAAATGCGGTTGCCAGGTTAGCAGCACCTAAAGCAATGAGTTCCTGATTAGGGTTTATTTTTTGATTTCTTAAACTAGCCGTGACTTTGGCAATAGCGACACTTTCTACATAAGCGATGATGGCTATAAATGAAGCACTGGGTAATAAAGCTTTCCATTGAGCCATGTTGTTGAGAAAAGAAAAACTAATTTCAGGTAAGCCGGATTGTATTTCCCCTACAATGGTAACCTGTTGATCTTCTGATAGTTGATAGAATCTAACCAGTACAGTAGTTAAAACAACAGTTAGCAGAGGGGCGCATTTACTAATGCCAGTAATAATATTTTTTTTAACTTTAAACTGATTAAGCAGAGATGCTAGTGGTGAGCCAAAAGAAAGTAAAAGGGTAAGGCTAAGGAGAGCTAGCCCTGCCGTATAAGTATTAATATGTTGAAAATAACTGCTATAACATGCTAACTCAATACCACACGGGTTCTTTGATAAGCCGAGTAGGTGAGGTATTTGAGTGAATATAATCAGGATAGCTGCACCACTTGTAAAACCAGTGAGAACAGGGTGGCTGATAAAATTAACCAGTCCTCCCATGCGAAGGGCAGCCATTATTAACAGAATCAAGCCACCTTCAGCCGCTAAAATGATTGCGTTTTCTACAGAGCTTCCCAATACGGTTATTTCTGGTGCGGACAAAGCACTAGCAATCATAATCGCAGCAATAGAAACGGGGCCTACGGATAAAGCCCTGCTAGTTCCTAAAAATGCATAAATAAGAGGGGGTAAGATACTAGCATATAAGCCTACTTGAGCGGGTAGTCCAGCGAGCATTGCATATGCTATGCCTTGAGGAACTAATAAAATAGCGGTAATAATACCAGCAAAAATATCACCATTTAAATCTTCTTTGGTGTAATTATTTAACCAGATAGAGATTGGGAAATATTTGTTAAGCCAATTGCCAGTTTGCTGTAAAGCCATGAATATTTAATGTTTTTAACGGATTGTCTTTTAATTGTAGCTTAAAGACTGTTGAAATGTTTATAGAAGTGAGAAATTTAGTTCACAGCAAGGAACTTAAATTGCATTCCCTTTATGTGCGGACGGAGCGCATAAACCGGAGTTTACATGGAGTTAATGAGAATTTTGAGCATCGTCCAAGCATAACTTGCAGTAGTGCAGTAGATCCTGAACAGGCTCTAAGAAGCAGCTCACCAACTCTCACAAGGTTAGTCTAACAGCTCTACGTTAACCTAACATTTTCAGCATACCGTTTGTTGGGTTGCCAAAGA
>CAZZIX010000382.1:0-2511 GCA_964654345.1 uncultured Methylomarinum sp. | reverse complement strand
TTTAGCCGCATGCAACTGACCATTTAATAAACAGTTTTTCAATTTTTCAGTCCGCTCCATATAAACATCAGTCAGTTCTTTAAACGCTTCGGGTAAATGGTGTTTTTCCAATTGAGATAAATGACCATCAAAGGCAGCCGATACACTTAGAAGATCTAATAAAAAATAACGTTCTTCTGTTGAAACTTGGTCTAAAAGTAATAAAAATTCATCCCAATTATCATACTCACAATCTTGTTTAATCTTAAAAGTATCTGTTAGCCTGAGTAATAAGATCAGCATATTAGGATGATAGTTTTGCGCAAGTACCATCATCGTTGCTATTGCTCTGATAGAGCCTTCACGCGCTTTAGGGCTAAGTTTTTCAATAAATGTATCTGTGAGCATATCATTAACAATATGGGCGGCTAGTTTATTGCCAAAAAGTCTCAGTCGAGCTTCTCGAGCTACCTTGTAAATAGTATATGCATCCCATAACCCTGTAATTGGAACGGCTACCCAGCTAAATGCAGCACGGGTTTCACCTTTCCCAAAAAAACGAATTAATACAAATTTAACCGCTAAACCACTTAACAGAACTTTTGCTTTGTATAAAAGAGCGACAAAAAATAGTTTAGATTTTGATAGGTGCTTCAGTGGGTCTATTCCGAGATATTGGATAACCGGATCGGGCACTTCTAATGCTGCCCTTGCTAAAATATTAGGCACTGCATCGTCACCTGGTAAGCATGAGCCTTTTGTTGCCTGATTATGTCCGGTTAAACAGGCCAGACTGTAGACTGTTTTTAATCCTAGCCAGAATAAAACGCCCATTTCAATCAATAACATACTAGCAAGAACACAGCCATATAGTATGTAATAAGGCACTGTCGCCATAGTGTCATGAAACGTCCAGTCTACCGCTATTGTTACAAATGATGTTAATGCACCCACTCCAAAAGCTAAAGCAGCTGCAAAAGTTGTAATGTTACTGCTGAGTGCTTGTAAGGTAACATCTGGAGGAAGGTCGTCAATGCTTATATTTTGTATTTCTCCTGTGCCAAATTTTTTTGATAAATATTGATAATATTTAACCCCTATTTTTTCTAAAAAACTCGGCTCCTCTTCTCTTATGTAGGTTGCTTTTTCTTTTTTTTGATCAATGTCTGACATAGTTTTACCCTTCAAGGACTTTAGCCCAGTCTTGTTTTAATTGACTATTTGCATCACTTAATGAAACCGCGTTTAAACCCGTATCATTTTGGGATAATAAACCTGCTTTTTGTAATTTTTCTAAACCATCAACAATTTCAAAGTCCATAGGAATAGCGTACTGATCATAAATATACTTTTCAATACGTTTATCTAAATCGGAACGATTAGTTTCTCCATCAATCAACAGAAAAAAATGGGCTAAAATAGCTTCTTTACATTCTTCTATTTCTGCCGTGTCAATTAGGGATGTTAAGGCACCCATATTATTATCAAGACTATAAAAATAAAGGTTCTTGGTTAAAATCGCACTGTATTTAGCACGTTGGGAAAAAATTTTTGATATTTGCCGCCATAAAACCCCCAGTAACCCTCCAATTGCAATCATTGCTGAGACTGGGTCAATTGCAGCGCTAAATTTAGTGATCGTTGCCATTATTCCTCCGACAGATCCCCCGCCTCCCAACACGCCTAACTTTATCTTATCAAATAGCCGGATTTTGACTCGTGTATTAGGGAATAATGTTTCCAAATCTGCCTCGGGAATATCCTTAAATAACTTCATATAAACTACATCCTCCTCACCACTAATACCCAGTGTTTTAAATGCAGCATCCACTTTTTTTTCAGCTTTTTTTTGACTCATTTGATGATCAGTCGTAAGTTCTTCAATTCGCTGTTGACGATTTTTAGGTTGTAACAAGACGAATAGACGACGATAAATTTGTATATCATATTGCCGTTTTTTAAATTGAAATTTCTTTATATTTCTACGAAATTCTGTATGTATTGCAGAGCCTCGATAAAAAAGAGCAACGTCAACAAATTCATCAAAATCAACTGAAACTTTTACGCCATGTGGCGATATTTTATTAAGAGCTTCATTAAGGTCGGACTCAGACAGCTTCTCAAAATTAGCTTTATCCAAAATATTTTTTAGTTCACTTTTAAGCTGTACTAATTGCTCTTTTGGCTTTGCTATTTTTGTAATTAATACATCTCTATCTGGATTAAAAGGCCGGTAGATGCTTTGTAACTGTTGAAGTTTAGAATGCGATTTTGCATGATAGAGAGCAGTGTATCGGTTACAAAATTGTTTAAACTCTGTTTTTTTTTGTTCTGGTAATAACCCAGAAGCAAGTAAGTCTATAACCAACCTGTCAAAATCAATCGGAATAAAATGTTCAAGAACATCCGCCCGATAATGTATCTGTTTATTCATTACATTTATCTCTTCAAATATTTCAGTCGCCATTGAGGGTCAAATAATACCTGAAACAGCTGTAAAATTGTCGATCATTTACACTATAAATTAGGAAA
>CAZZIX010000381.1:0-2522 GCA_964654345.1 uncultured Methylomarinum sp. | reverse complement strand
GACTAGATTTTGGTGATCAGTTTGTTAGTTTTCTCTGCTCATGATTACCCCAATAATGAAAGCCTAATATAACCAGTAATATGATAACGGTAACAGTGACTACCCAAGTTATTGATTGGCTTGGGTGTTGGCTAAAGTTTGCCAGTTGGTAAAATAAAGTTGCGGTAAGATAAGCTATCCCTGTTGCCCAGACAACCATAAATGAAGCCCAGCCAGAACTGGATTCTTTATAGGCTGTTGAGGTGGTTGCAATACAGGGAAAATAAAGCAGCACAAATAATAGATAGGCATAAGCACCTATTTGTCCATGAAAATTATTATGCAGAGCGGTAAAAAATGAGCTTTTTGATAAGTCTTGTTTTGTGGCGGTATTGATCCCCAGCATTTTTTTAATCCCCATAGGAATGGTCATAAAAGATTTTTTAATGCCTGCCCAGAAATCAAAGTTTTTTTCTGCTTTTTGGTTTGTATGATTTGATGCTGCATAGATGGTTTTTAAGGTACTAATAACCACAACTTTATGTAATATTCCGGTAAAAACAGCGACTGTTGCTGGCCAGTTTTCTTGGTCTATACCCATTGGTTTTAATAGCGGTGTCAGGGTGCGACCAGCAGTACTTAATACAGAATTTTCAATATTGTTCTTCTTAAAGGAACCGTCCGTTCCTAAGCTGCTGAGTATATGCAGAATCAACACCATAGTGATAATGATTTTCCCTACTCTAATAATAAAAGCTTTAACCCGTGTCCAAGTATTAATCCACACATTTTTCAGTTTTGGAATATGGTAGCTAGGGATTTCCATAATCACTAATGAGAATTCTTCTTTAAGAAAGGTATGTTTTAGCAGCATAGCCGTTAAAAATGCGGCACAGACACCAATCATATAAAGGCTAAAAACGACCAGTCCTCCATTTTTAGGAAAAAATGCAGCTGCAAATAGGGTGAAAACTGCTAATCTAGCACCGCATGTCATAAATGGGTTTAACAAAATATTTAATAAACGATCTCGTTGTCTTTCTAATGTACGCGTTGCCATCATTGCAGGGACATTACAGCCAAAGCCAAGGATTAACGGCACAAAGGCTTTGCCTGGCAATCCTAAGACACGCATAAAACGATCCATGGCAAAAGTTGCCCGTGCCATATAACCAGATTCTTCTAATATCGAAATAAACAGATATAAAAAACCCAGAATAGGTACAAATGCTAATACTTCGCGGATACCGTTTCCCACTCCACCGGAAATAAGGGTGATTACCCATTGTGGACTGTTTAATAAACTTAATAAATACTCAGTGCCATCAATAAATATAACCTGAGCAAAGTCTTTAAAGAAAGGCTTAAATGCTCGACCTAATTTGATAGTAAAGGTGAACATCAAATACATCACACCGAAGAAGATGGGAATACTTAAAAAGCGGTTCAAAATAATCTTATCAATCCTGTCTGAAATATTTTTCCCTATTTCAGACTTTTGTACCAATGTATCCTGTATCAACGTATTGATAAAACTGTAACGACTATCGACGATTAGAATATCAGCGTCTTCTCCTGTTTTTTCTTCGATAGCTTGATAACAATCATCCGCTATTTTTCGTAATGATTCATTTGCCAGGTTCATGGCAAAACCATCTTTTTCTAGCAGTTTTACTGCAAACCACTGTGGATCTATGGATTTATCATCAAATTGTTGCTTAATTAATGGAGCTAATTGGCTAATAGCAGCCTCGATTTCTTCTGGATATTTTACAGGGGTTGAAGAGAATATCTTTGCTTCTACTAACTGATTAATTGTAGATTTGAGTTCATTTAAATCTTGTGATTGTGTCGCCACTAAAGAGACTAATGGGCATATCAATCGTCGAGCTATTTCATCAGTATCAATTTTAATATCTCGGCCTGTTGCATCATCCATATTATTAAGGACAACAACCATAGGAATACGCATTTCAAGCAATTGCATGGTGAGGTAGAGATTATGTTCAAGATGTGTCGTATCAACAATATTGATGATCAAGTCAGCTTTTTGTGAGAGCATAAAATCTCTTGCGACTTTTTCATCCAGAGATGTTGAATGGTCGTTAACATCAAGGCTATAGATACCCGGTAAATCAACAATTTTGATCACTTTATTATCATAGCGATACTGCCCTGTTTTTTGTTCTACAGTGACTCCTGCCCAGTTACCAACATGTTGTCTGGAACCTGTTAGACCATTAAATAATGTTGTTTTACCGCAATTGGGGTTGCCAATGACCGCAACAGTCACTTCCTCTATAAAAGAATCATTTTTTTGAGTTTCAGCTTGGTGCTCTAATCGTTCTATCTGTATTGCAGAAACTTCATTTTGGCGCAGGCTTAGGTCGGTTCCACGAACCCGAATTTCAATTGGATCACCTAAAGGAGCAATGCGGATAACTGTAAATTCAGTTCCTGGTGTTAGCCCCATCGCCAGAATTTTTTGTCGATAAGGCAAGAAGCTTTTATCAAACCCTATCACACGACCTGTATCGCCAACA
>CAZZIX010000380.1:0-2522 GCA_964654345.1 uncultured Methylomarinum sp. | reverse complement strand
CTGAACAGGCAAACCAATCGCTATCAACATTAGCAAATTGTCGAATAAAAGGAAAAATTGCTATATCAGCAAGCGAACATTTTTCGCTACAAAGAAAATGATGTTTACAGAGCCTTTTCTCTAATTCGATTAAGAATAGCTCAGCTTTTTCACGATAAAATTTTTCGTTTTTTTCAGGATAACGATCAGCATATTTATAGCGATCAAGATAATGCTTAAATTCGTTATCATTCCACTGAATCAATTGGTTTATATCTTCAGATAAATCATTTGATAACCAACCCAATGGATCATGCAAAGATAAAGCCCAACGCATAATATCAAGACTTTCATCTATAACTTTTTCATTGGGTAATAATAAAACGGGGACTGTTCCTTTGGGAGAAATATCTAGTAATTCCTGTGGTTTATTGCGTAATATCACTTCTCGTAGCTCGACCGTTAGTCCAGAAGTAGCAATGGCAAGTCGCGCTCTCATTGCATAAGGGCATCTGCGGAAACTATAAAGAATAGGGGGCGGTGTTTCCATCAGACTATTTTATGAGTATTTAGGCTACTCGTTATCAATTATTTTGAGATGTATTATTTTTTTTGCAGTAAGGGCAACAATGTTGACCTGTGGAATTAATACTCCAGCCATTTTCTAAAGCAGCGCTTAAACTACCATCAAACCAAAACCGACCATCACAAATACGCCTGCCATTACGGTTATCTTCCCTAGGGCTGCGACGAAACTCAATTGTTCTAATTAATTGTGGATTACAAGTGTCACAAAAAATAAAAGTTCTAATACTCATGGTCGTTTTTTATAAAAAGCCAGCTAAAAAAGAGGGTCAGTTCACAATTATAACCATAAAACATAAACTCTACTCATACTAAATAGACTTTCTACTAGACTGGAAGAAAGTATGGAATATTTTGATTTCACTATTTGTAATTTAGCAGAATTTAGGGGTAAAAAATGTTAAAAAATAAGCAACAAGGGTTTACATTAATTGAATTGGTTATGGTCATTGTTATCTTAGGGATTTTAGCGGCTACGGCATTGCCAAAATTTGTAGGTTTGGAGCGATCAGCAAAAATTTCTTCTTTAAAAGGGATGAAAGGTAGTATGCAATCAGCTGCAACCATGATTCATGCCCAAGCATTGATAGATGGTGTTAATGGTGCAGCAGGATATGTGGATATTAATAATAACGGTACAGCCACTAATGCTGATGGTGATATATATTCTGTTTTTCTTTACCCTAGAGCTGATTTTCTTCAACGAGCAATGGATATTGATGGTTTTACTTCTGCTGGAAATACTGTTACAAGAGAGTTTAGATTAAATGGAGTTAATAATTGTGAAGTGCAATATACGACAGCAACAAGTGCTAGTGTACCACCTACTTATACGATCGTTGATACAGCTTGTTAAAATTGATTAATTATTTTTAAGTATAAATATATGTTGGAAATTTTTTATAGTTAGTAAGTGGCTAAGATCAAAAGAAAATAATCAACTGTTGTCAATATGGAGAATAACAAGCTATCTGGTTTTACTTTAATTGAGTTAGTCATGATGCTTGTTATATTAAGCGTGATTTCTGCTACTGCAATACCCAGTTTTTTTGATAAAAATGTTTATGCTGAACGTGCTTTTTTTGATGATACTTTACATGCAGTTCAATACGCACAAAAACTTTCTGTAGCAACTGGATGTGGTGTTAGAGTTTCTATTTCATCAAATAGATATACCTTAACGAGACGGGGCACATCAAGTAGTACCCGTTGTACTGGTGCTACTTTTTCTTTGGATATGCCTAACCCTGGCACAGGGGCAAGTAGCTATTCAGGGAGTGAAAAAGATATAACTTTGTCTAGCTCCTCAACCCCCTTCTATTTTTATTCATCAGGCTCTGCATCAGCAGATGTGACATTAACCGTTAATGGATCTAGAACGATCAGAGTTATTGCTGAAACGGGATTTGTCTATGATAGCACCCCATAAAACGCAAAGCGGTACCTCGCTAATCGAGTTGGTTTTCTCCATTATTATTATCAGTATTTCATTAACGGGAATATTATCAGTGATGACTCAAACTATTAACCATAGTGCTGATCCCATTGTCCAATATAAGGCAGTTACCTTTGCTGAATCTTATTTAGAAAAAACTTTATCGAAAACATACAGCAGTATAGGTCTCGGCAGTTCTAGTTATACATTCGACGGTTATACTATATCACTTTCTGTTTTGACAGATACTATAGCGGGTCTGGCAGTAAAAAAAGCTAGTGTGAATGTTTCTGGTTCGGGCGTTAGTCTAGACTTAGTTGGTTATGCCGCTAATGAGGCTGGAAGTGATGTTATCTACAAAACTGAAAAATATGAGTAGATTAACAACTAAAGGGTTTACTCTACTAGAGCTAATTATGGTGATAGTTATTGTTAGTATTTTAGCGACAATGACAACGGGTATTATTACCCAGCCAGTTAAAAGTTATATTGATCTGGAAAGACGGACTTTATTAGTTGATAC
>CAZZIX010000379.1:0-2524 GCA_964654345.1 uncultured Methylomarinum sp. | reverse complement strand
TTTTCTTTCTAACATAAAATCTAGAACATTTGTCGTACCAACATATAACGCATTCCAGAAATATTCTTTTCTTTCGCTTCTTTTTAAAATTGGAACCAAGAGTTCTGCCGCAAAATGATAAATAACATCATCAGAATCAGTAGGAATATCTTTGAAGGTATCTGTTTCTTTAACGTCCAGCTTATAATAAGAAACCTGATCGCTCTCATAAATACCTGAAGCAAGAGTTTGTTTTCTGTCGCAGATAAGTATTTTTTCTCCACGAGCTGTTAGTTTTTTTGTTAATTCGGTACCGAGAAATCCATCACCACCAAAGATAATATGTTTCATTAATAGATCCTATTTAAGATTTTAGTTTTGGAATGAAAATGACTAAATTTACATTCTTTTTAATTTTATTTTATGTGCGGGCAACTAAAGCGACGCCAGAACAAATAAGAAGTACACCTGCAACTCGCCACATTGTAACTGCTTCAGCTAAGTAAAAATGCCCATAAATAGTGACAAGAACGAACGATAATCCGAGAAAAGGGTAGGCAAAGCTGATTTCAACCCTAGATAAAACAACTAAATGAGAGGCCATACTAATGACCATAACAAAGATGCCCAAAATAATAGACCAATTTAGAATGACATCCATTGCTGATGACATCAACCCTTTAGGAGTTAATTCAAACTTACCAATTGATGTCATTCCTTTCTTTAGTAGAATTTGTGAAAAGAAGTTGGTGAAAACTGTAAAAAGTATTAATGGAATATAACTGCTCATAAACTTAATCTCTTGAAAATGGTTTCTGGAATATTTTTTATCACGAGCATAATTAACGCCCAGAAGCTAGGTGTATAGACTTCATCTTTTCCTTTGCTCGCAGCTTTATATATATCTTGGGCTACTTTTTCGGGTGTCGCCCAAAGAGCTCCTTTTTTAATATCTTTTGTCATGGGGGTGTCTATAAAACCTGGTTTTATAGTTGTGACAGTACAATTAGACTTGTGTAAACGATTCCTTAAACCTTGAAGAAAAATGGTAAGCGCTCCTTTGCTTGTACCGTAAATATAATTGGATTGTCGGCCTCTATCTCCCGCCACTGAAGAAACAACAATGATGCCTTTATTGGTTTCTTTTTCTATTTTATTGGTTATGTTTGTTAATAATGACATAACGCTCAATAAATTTGTCATTAATGCTTTATGAGTTATTTCCCATGAAGCTTCACATTCTTTTTGGTCAGGCAAGATGCCATAGAAAAAATAATACTTGGAAATGTTTGAAGATTTTTTTTCTATTTTTTCCAATAAGCTTGAGTGATCTTGAATAATATCGAAATCACTAGTTAAACATTCTACTACGGGAGAGCCACGTGCCAGTAGGTCAGCCGCAATAGTATTGAGCCTGGCCTCATTTCTAGCAATTAGGATTAATGAGTCTCCTGCTTCAGCATGGATTTGTGCAAGCTTTTGGGCTACGGCAGATGTTGCACCAAAAACTACTATGGTTTCATTTTTAAGCTTATTTTCCACTTACTCTTCTCCAAAAGTCCGAGGAAAACCTCGGATCAATGTATGTTTTAAATTTTTCAAAGTTTGGATAGTATTGTTGAAATGCTTTGCTAGACATTCGAATATCTTTTGCTGGATAAACTGAGCCTCCTGCTTCCATAACTAACTGGTCTAATTCTTCAATAAGTTTCAATGTCACCTCACCTCTATTAGCAAAATCAAGTGCTAAGCAGATTCCTGGACGCGGAAAAGATAACATGCCAGGTGAGGCCAGGCTACCAAATTCTTTCAATACTGCGAGGAAAGAGCCAAGGCCGGAATCAACTATTTTGTTTAAAATAAGCCCCATTGTAGGTCGTTCAGAAAAAGGGATAACAAATTGATATTGATAAAACCCTTGGCTTCCATAAATACGGTTCCAGTTTCCAATACCGTCTAAGGGGTAGAAAAAAGAATCATAGTGTTGGTAACTAATTTTACCAGCACTTAATAAATTATTTTTATTAAAATAAAGTGCGTTAAAGGCTCTTATAGTGTAGCGGTTGATTACTTTTTGTGGAAAATTAAATGGAATTGATATTTTGGGTTCACGTATTGCTGATTTCTCTTTTTTATCGTAATTTGTATGGTCACCTGACATAAACAAGCCTCGAGCAAATTGTTTGCCTCCAGAAGCACAGTCTAACCAAGCGACAGAATAACGATGCTTAGCATTCGCTTTTTCTGAAAGTTCATAAAATTCATCTAGCCCATGAAAAGCAGTTGTTTCTACCTTAATAAAAGGTGAGGGTATTTTTATTAGTTGAATTTCTGCCCAACTAATAAAGCCTGTTAAACCTAAACCACCAATAGTGGCACTAAAAAATTCGGGGTTTTCGTTGAGGCTACATATTAATTTATTTCCATCAGAACGCATCAGTTCAAAGCAACGGATGTGTCTTCCTAAAGAGCCATCTTGATGGTGGTTTTTACCATGAACATCGTTGGCAATAGCGCCGCCTAAAGTGACAAATTTAGTCCCTGG
>CAZZIX010000378.1:0-2525 GCA_964654345.1 uncultured Methylomarinum sp. | reverse complement strand
AGTTTTCAGGGTGTTTCCTTCCAAGCTTATGTTCTAATGGGAACACTCATGATTAAAAAGATGTATTTACCCTCTATTTTAATAGTGTTTCGGGTGATTTATTTATTGATGGTATATAAATTGCTTAAACATTAAAGATGTCGTATTGTTAATTGTGTTAATTCTACTTTGTTACATTTAGAATAAAAATTTTTGTAATACGTTGCACACACCGAAAAGCGTTGTTTTGCTATTCTATTCTCACAGTGGTGCGTATAACACACTTTAATAATTTGACAAAGTAGAACTAACACCATAAGCTTACATCTACTTTGAATTTATAGTTACAAATAAATTATACGACTACACTTTCCTTGTCCTACCTCATTCATTCCAGGAATAAAACTATGAATCAAATGCAAGCATTAACTCACGTAAATCGTCCTGAGCTTGGAAATACAATTCCTGTCTCAGTATTTCGAATTTTTCGTCAATTTTCTGCCCATTATGGTGAAGATATCCTGGGTGAAAAGGGTGTCCGATCAGTTTTCACCTATGCAGGACGCGAGTTGGGTATGGATATCGGTCAACAACTTTATACTGATGACCTTTCAGAATATTTAAAGCGGGTCAAAAAATATGTTTTTGATTCAAGTATTGGTATATTGACGCTGGCTGAAGAATTAAGTACTGACGACAAAATGGTTCTTCAACTTGGGGAATGTGTAACCTGCTCAGGAATGCCAAACATTGGCCAAAAAATTTGTTTTTTTGAAGTAGGCCTGGTTGCAGGAATAGTCGAAACCTTCACTAAAAAAGAAGTCTTCGCGTATGAAACTAAATGTAATGCCAATGGTGACGATTGTTGCGAAGTGACTGTTGAATTAGATCCGGTAAAAACTTATTTCAGCTGAATCCATCGTCCTGTTTAATCTCTGTGTTTGCATTATAAATGTGGAGACTAGACAATATAATGATATTTGTTTTAGGGGGTGAGTACTTAGCTACCTACCATATTTTGTGTTATTACCAATTATAACCCGTGGTGAATTTGCTCTGATCACGGCCCCTGTACTAACAGCTTGCTCCAAAAGTCTTCGAAAAACCAAGCTTCGAATTTTCGACATAATAGCGGGTAGTCAACACCAGACTCCAATCCTTTGGGCATCTTTCTTGGCCCTAAATTCTAGCAACACTGTAATATTGTATCAAAAGAAGCTAAGTACCCCCCCCCTTTAGTTTATTTCTTTAATTCATTTTGAAGAATTTTTAAAAATCGCTATAGCTAACCCCACAAACTATATTTTAGAGTAAAAACCGTACTTAGGTACATGTTCTAAGAGTACATTTAATTCCTCTGCTTGATATAAAATCCTGTACCCTAATACATAAGTTTATTTTTTAGCTCATATATTACGTTAAAATTTGACTTGCATTCCATTGTGATCTACATTTTTAATTGAATTCAATACAAATTGTAGTCAAACTTTGCCATATATTTATCAAGTTTCTATCTATCCCTGCTATTTTTATTCGTTTACAGGGAATGATTCTATAGCAAACGATTTGTTGATTTGCCTTCTTTTCCTTGACTAGCTAGTTATATTTAAATGTAATTACTTACAGTAAGACAAAAATCATGACCTTCATTACCGATTACGAATATACCGAAGAACAGAACGGACATTTTTTACGACATATCCTACAGTTCATTACTAAAAACAAAATCTCCCCAACACCGTTAAACTTCGCTATTTGCTATGAATATATTAGTGGTAGTAATAGTCACTTAATCTCTGCCGTTGATAGACTCATCAAAGAAAAAAATACCATCGACAATGAATCTGCATTCATATTATATAAAAAATATATTTGTGACATTACCTTTGAGTCTTTCGATACAATTAATCAGCAATTACAATCACTGATCAGTCATACACGCGATACCTTAGCCGAAACCAGCCAAAAAGCATCCGATGCGGGAGTCAATTTAGAAGAACAAGCCGCTTCAATTGCATCAGCAACCAATACTGAAGATATAACCGATGTAATCGCAGATATTGTTGCTGAAACCAAAGGATTGGCGAATGTAAGTAAAACGCTAAAATCTGATTTGGATTCGGCTAACATGGAAATGGAACAGCTACGATTAGAATTGGCACAAGTCAGAGAAGCTGCAGATACAGATGCTTTAACCGGCTTGTTAAATCGTGGCACTTTTGACAGGAGTCTAAACAGTTTATTGGAGCAACCTGATAGATCAGAAGCATGTTTATCAATGTTAGATCTGGATTATTTTAAGAAAATAAACGACAACTTTGGACATCAGGTTGGCGATAGTGTACTCAAATTTACTGCTAAAATTTTAAAAAAACATGCTGAGTCTCACCACCTAGCAATTCGCTATGGAGGGGAAGAACTGGCTATCATTATGCCAAACACCACGCTTAACAAAGCCTCGGAAATTTCAGAAAAAATCAGATCATCTCTAGAAAATAGTAACTTAAAGAAAAGAAACAGCAATGAATCTATAGGCAAGGTCACTG
>CAZZIX010000377.1:0-2525 GCA_964654345.1 uncultured Methylomarinum sp. | reverse complement strand
ATTAATTTTTTCATAATACCTCTCCTTTCTGATAAAAATTCTTTTGATTAATGTATACTTCGCGCGGTCACGGATGCAGTTTTCTATCGGTTGATTTTTGCCGATAGGCTGCGTTGCTGAAATGGTTGCGTAGCCAGCTATGCGCCCATTTCAGCGCCTTGCTATCGACAAAAATCAACTCGCTATAAAATCCGCATTCGTGACTGCGCGAAGTATAGATGATCATTATTAATCCACCAAGAACACCTAAAAAATGTGCTTCTGGAACTGGAGGCCATAGAATTGACGAAAATAATGCTTTTCCAATAACAAGCTCAACAAAAATCTTTAAAATATTGACGACCCCCAATATTAAAACTAACGGATCCTGAGATCTGCACCATACAGACCAAAGAACTACCACCAATAAGGTATTTAACACCCCTGAAAAGCCACAATAATAAAGCAGTGATGGCATGTTAAACCACAACCCAGTGGTGACGACTAAAACACCTATAATTAATGCTGGCGCTAACCAATCTGATTGCAAATATTCAAGCAAACTACCCAGTACCAGTAGTGCAGCTAAATTTAAAATCAAGTGCTCACTATCAAGATGAACTAAATGTGCGGTTAATAATCGCCAAATTTCACCTTGACTAATCAACACCCGATCATAAATTAGCTGTTCCTATGCTGAACCAAAAAACACCCGTAATAGGTACATCATAAATACCATTATTAATGTTTTTATTGGCCAGCATTTGTTACTAAATATATTAGCTAGTTGATTTTTCATCATTGCTAACCCAAGGTTTATGTTTAAATAGTATTAACAGTAGCAATGCTATTAAAATAACTTGAAATCCATCAAACCCTCCGCCACCATAGCTTGATCTGCTTTTCTTAAACATTGGTTGTTTCTGATCAACTCGTCTATTAACAACCGGATTAGCAGATCTATGCTGACGTGCCTGTTGCTCTTTATTAATACGGCCACGATTGAGGCGTTTGATACCTTGCTCCTGAAAAACCTGATCGCCTACCACTAGCATAGATGTATATTCAGTAACCAATCCATATTCAATACCTAACTCAGTCACTGATTGTTTCAGGTCAGCATCTTCACCAAAATCTTCAATCTCTTGCATTTGTGATTCGATAGTGGCGAATGCCCACAAACGTTCTATCTCTGGATTACTATCAGCAACCTCAGGAAAATCGAATTGACTTTGATATTGTTTTTTCTGCCCAGAGATTTTGCCGCTCAAACTTACATTTGCTGTTCCTGATCCCCAGTAATGTCCAAATAACACCAATTGCTGGCCTCGATATAAACTACCAATAAGCTGTGGCTGTATATCCGCAGTTTTAATTCCTTTTATTTTTACCTCTACATCGTGCATGGCTTGGTGAGTTACCTTGCTGGTTGCCGAAATCAATTCTCCGACAATATCATCACTATTAGAAATATTAGTGGCAAAACCATTAGAGTGTTGGGTTAAAGCATTCAGTAATGGTCGATTTGCACTATTACCCATTACCATCGTAAACAAACGCACATCCTTTTTAGCAACCAGATCAATAAATTTTCTTTGTGCAGTCTCACCAACATTTGCAACACCATCAGTGACTAACACGATAGCACTGGTTCTATCCGCATCCAGACTATTTAAACCGCGTAATAACCCTGCATACAAGTTGGTTCCTTTATTTGTATTAATATTGGCTAGTTTATCGCTATAAATTAGAACCTGTTCAGGTGTTGCGGTCACATAACCTTGAGTCAAATCAGTGACATCATCATTAAATAAGATAATCTGAAAACGATCATTGCTGTTTAGTTTATTAAGTGCCCGTTTAATACCTTCGGCTAAGGTTGCATATTTATTACGCATAGAACCTGATATATCTAGCACAAACGTCCAATCACGTCCTTCAGTAATTTGTTGCAGATCATCCCCAGGCGTTAATACCATCATAAAGGTGCCTCGCTGACCCGCCTGTTTTTGGGTAATCAAATCTATTGATCCTGGTAATCCGGTTTTATGTCGCCAGTAAACAACCAAATCTTTATCTAGATTAAATACTGGGCTTTCTAAATTTGCAGCCACTTGTTCTGGCTGTTCTTGATCCAGATTATTTTGCTGATTAGATAATAATACTCGCCAATGCAGATCATCTATTTGATTAATCTGTGCTGATGATTGGTCAGGCACACGCACAGCTGCTACAGGATAAGCTGAGCGAATTTGTAAATCGAAACTAAAATTTTCTTTAACCGCTGTTTTAGCTGTCCAGAATGCCGTTTTCATATCATCCACACCACCATCCTCAAGCGGGTAAACATAGCGACCAATACCTGTATCAATATGCGCTGGCTGTATATAGACCAACCTAATTCGTGTCTCTTTACCTGCCCGTACCGGACTAACGCGAGTATCGAAGGTTTTATACCCATCTTGCTCAGTCAAGGCAGCACCCCGACCTGCGGCTTTTTCTTGCTGATAAATCTTTTTCGCACGCTGTTTTGCTAACACTTCACC
>CAZZIX010000376.1:0-2526 GCA_964654345.1 uncultured Methylomarinum sp. | reverse complement strand
CCTTCAAAATCATGCATAAAACCTTCTGCTGTTTCAATACCCCAACGATTAACTAAGTATCCAACAACGCCTATCCTGAAACTATTCATAATAATGGTAATAGGGATACTGGATAAAAATACTAAAACCCTCTTCCACATTGCGGTATTAAACATATAGGCACAAATAAACCCTATGCTCATTAGCGGATAAAGATAACGTAACCCATTACATGCTTCTACCACTTGTAACTTAAAATCACCCAGATCAATAACATTACCTTCTAAAAAAACGGGGATTTCACACCAAATAATAAACTCGACTCCGAGCTGAGAGGACAATAGTTGTAATTTAGAGGAAAGTAACGCGTCTAAATAGGAAGGTAGCGGAATGGCAAAGATTAACATTAACAACGGCACCAGAATAACTTTAAGAGCCGCTCCACCCACCATACTCCAAATCAGTCCAATCACGACCATAATAAAGGAGTAATCAACCAATATGAACAACACACTGGACTTGCCAATAAATAAAATAACCAACCCAACAAAAACCAGAAAAAATCCCCACCAAGCGGGATTAAATTGAGTATTATGAAACTTATTCTTTTTTTGCCAGATAAAGTAAAGAGTAAGAAATGGAATTATAAAACCATGACTATATTCTTCATGTGCCTCCCACCGCTCCACTAAGTCGACAAAGGCTTCCCAGTATAATACTGTAATGATAAAAAAAACTAGCGTTAAGAAAAAGAAAAGTTTTTTTTCAACACTAAGTTGCGTTACTGTAACCATATAATATTATTGAGTTAAGTTCATTTTATTATTAAACTTAAAGTATAGACTATAAACTTCTTTTTAGGCATAAAAAAAGGGGCTATATAGCCCCTTTTTCTTATTCAATTGATAACGTTTCCTAAGCAGTCAACCCTTCAACTGGCAAAGTCTTACGACGTGACGCAAGACCACCAACACCCAGAATAGCTGAAATAAACAACCACGCTGCAGCTGGAAGTGGAGTTGCAGTAACACTATTAGCCGAAGCATCTATCCCAAAACTATAACCAGCCGCACCGAGACCAAAAAAAGCAGTGTCACTTACAATTCCAGCTACATTAAGCGTATTTTGTTGACCAGCCACCAAGCTAAATGCATCATACCAATACGTTACAACACCGCTAATAGTACTTGGCCCTATTATTGGAGCGAAAGGACTAGAAATTGAAGTAGTATAACTAGTAAGTTCATTTAATACTGTACCATTCAGAGACACCACCACATCAGTAAGGAAGAAAACTGGAGAAAAAGAAAAAGCACCTACGGTTGCATTTGCATCTTCATCTGACGAAAAATTCCAATCATGTGAAAAGGCACCTAAAGTAAGTATATCATCACCCGTCAACGAGCTACTTCCTGAACCTGATGCATTTGCAAATGTACTTGTCGTATAGCTATCCCACGTTAACGTAGGCGCAGCATTTGCACTCAACGAAACGACAAAAAATAAAACAAATAACGTAGTTTTTTTCATTATAAAACCCTCAACAAATTAAAAAAATAAACATCTAAAACCAACTTGAGCCAAACATATAAATCAACTCACCAAAGTTTTGCAGTCATTCGCAAAACTTCAAATCCCTTAAATTAAATTTGATCGAAAAAATTGACCTGAATTTACTTGAGTTTCAGAAATTATATCCTTATAATCCTTAACTGAACCTTAATAATTAAGTCATTTTTCTTGATGAAATCGCATTTCCAACTAGAGGAACCACCCCTTTGGTTACAATCTTACAGAGTTAGATACTTGAATTCTATTGTACTTAAGGACAATATTTAGGATTAAAGCTTAGACTAATTATGTAATGAAGCCATAAAACAATATCAGCTCATTTGTTCTTTGAATAATTTAAGAGGATGGACTAATATCAACCACTAGCTTCACTTTAGAAATGTACTAAAGCAAAAAGTTATAAATCTTTATAGTAAAATCCCTGCCGACACAATGCCTGAATTTATAACGATTTAATTTTTGTCGAAAGAAAAGCACTGAACCAGGCGCAAAAAAACATAACTATACAATTTTTTAACTCCCCCTTCTAAAACATGAGAATTTTACTTTGAAGATATAATTTTATTATTCACTTCAATAGTAAAGTTACAGAAAGCCCAAATTATACTTAAAAAGTATCACCTGCCAACTATTCTTAAGTAGCCATATAAACAGGATTACGAGCCTTTTGAAAAACCATGGCTTTTCCATAGTAAAACCACTATTTATTGTGGTTTTATAACTTTGTCAACTAGATGATACACCATTTTACAAGAGGCTCTTATAACCTAAATTCTAGTTACACTAAAAAAATAAATCATAAAGATTTATCTAAAAAAACTTCAAAATAATCAAAACTACCATTTTTTTAAGAATTAAACTTGTATTTTAAAATAACTCAACTAATCTTCTAATTGAGAGTCGATACCTCCTCTTAGTTGTGATGAGTATATCTAATGCCCCAAACGAATTATTCGAATGGGGCTTTTTTTATCC
>CAZZIX010000375.1:1252-2536 GCA_964654345.1 uncultured Methylomarinum sp. | reverse complement strand
ATTGAAAAAAATTTAGATACGTTATTTTTTTTATTCATTACTTTAGCACCCACCTTATATTTACCAATTAAATAATTAAAATTTATTTAGAAAAAGTTAACAATATACTAATTTATGAATAGATTCTATGAATTAATACCTTAATAGACTATGAATATTTCTCTTGACTAATTATATTTTTCTCACCCTCTTTTTGACGAACTTCATCCAATGATAAATAAAACAAAATAATTCAATATCTTACTTTAAGATCCGTATATTTTCTTTCCATGAAAATTTTTGCCAATCTTCATATTTTCTTGTTTGAATATTATTTTGTTGCGCGGCTATTTGACTTGAAAAATGAGTATATTGACCACAAAGAGAAAAATATTCTTTCACAATAGCTATATATTCGGGCGTAATAAAACCATAATGTTTTTTTGCAATAATTAATGCTTTTGGTAAGTATCGCCAATATATCAACGCATGTTTTCTAGTCAGAATCTTAAATAAATACCGTATTGAGTTATCACCAGTACGTTGATTACTTTGCAATTTAGGACCAATTAACTCTAAATGTCTTATCACACGTTTAAAATAAGCTTTTGGGTGATATATCCCTTGTAAAATAGTTAAATAATTCTTTTCAGCCTGCTGGATAGAAAAATTATAAGGAATAAAATTAATAATGCCATCAGAATTATTACCACTAGTCGATTTTCTATACCGCCCTTCCCTTTGCATTCGTGCCATTAATGGAGTGCAAGGCAAAACATTCAAAAGCCCAGCCATCACAATAGGTGCATTACTTACATTGACAAAATCAATAAATTCTTGCACAGAATCATTTGTGTCATGATCAAATCCATAGATCATTCCCATCATGACCCCACCTCCTGTTTGCTCAGAAATAAAATTCAACTTTTCAACCAGGTTTTTTTTACCACGAAGATTCTGGTTTTTTTTAGTTTCCAATAAAGATGCTTCATTTGGAGTTTCTACACCATAAAAGCCATTAATAAAATTAGTTTTATGAAACCAATACCTCAATTCTTTCATAATCGGTGATTCATCAGCCAAACGTAGTGTTAATTCGGTATATTTGGGATGATGATATGCAATTTTTTCACCAATTTTATAAAGATTTTTCAACACCTCCAGTGCCTTTCTCGGGTTACCAATAAAATTATCATCAACAATAAATACTTGTCCGGCCCATCCCAATTCTTTCATTTGACGAAAAGACCTCTCGGTATTTTTCCATGGGGTGACTCGATAAGCTTTACCAAAGCGAGAGGGAAT
>CAZZIX010000375.1:0-1152 GCA_964654345.1 uncultured Methylomarinum sp. | reverse complement strand
CTAGGGTCAACATTTCTATCAATCAGACAAATCGACCGATAATATGGTTTAAGATAATTAAATAACCCCATTAACCCTAAAGGTGGCAATAATCGTTTGGGCATCCCATACTTGTTTAACGGCGCATACATTTTAAGACTTGTTGCATAACTCCAGAAAGTTGCCTGAGTATCAAATTTTGGATAAATAAGCATCGCTTTATCTGCAATTTTATTAATCATAAATACTCCCCAAATAGACTTTAAAATAACTTTAAATAATTAAAATCCGTCAAAACCTTTAATATTCAAAAAGAAATAAACTAAAACTTTGTCCAAAGACTAAATTAGACATTAGAGATTTTTTTAATTTATTAATCATTAGATTTAAAAACAAAATTGATATATGTAGTTAGAAAAAAATAATTAATATATACTTATCAATCACTTAAAGATACATTGAAAAGTAAAACAAACTTCAGTTAAATTTTTACTTAGAAACCCAAACATTTTAACTATTGACATTTAATGCAAAATCATTCAATTTACCTATCTGGTAAGGCTTTCTAGGTTAAATTATTATTAACCATAAAAACACTAAAAAAGAAAGTCATTCCTTAACTAATATTAGTCTTAAATAACATAACAACCGTAATCTGTTTTGATACAGGCTACAACGGAGGAAACATATGAAGAAGCCTTTAAAAAGCTTGCTGCTTGCTGCCGCTGCATTGCTTTCTGCTCCTACAATATCAACTGCGAATAGTGATGTTGAGAGCTTAACTAAAAACCCTGCTAACTGGGCTACAGCATTGGGAAATTATGCAGGTACTCGCTATAGCGAATTAAATCAAATTACGAGTAAAAACGTTAAAGACCTTCAACCTGCATGGTCTTTTTCTACTGGTGTACTTCGTGGACATGAAGGTGGACCACTGGTTATTGGTGATGTAATTTACATTCACACACCTTTCCCTAATACTGTTTATGCACTTGATCAAGAAACTCAGTCAGTCATTTGGGAATACACCCCTACAATGGATGCAGACGTAACTATCCCTGTTATGTGTTGCGATACAGTTAACCGTGGTTTAGCTTATGGTGATGGAAAAATATTCCTACAACAATCTGATACAGTATTAACTGCATTAGATGCTAAAACAGGTAAACGTAT
>CAZZIX010000374.1:0-2552 GCA_964654345.1 uncultured Methylomarinum sp. | reverse complement strand
CCATAATCATTTCACCATTAAAGTAAATGACGAACGTTTTATTTCGATGGGCGTGAATGTAGGGAGAGGAATCTCTAAACCAGTTGACGAAATCGGTAGATGTGATTGACATGCAATTATTTAGAAAAAGGTCAGTTAGAGTTTTTAGATCAATAACTCTAACTGATTCAGTGTGTTAATTATCTGTTACTGCTCCTTTTGAAGCAGAACTTACCAGTTTTGCATATTTAGCTAATACACCGCGAGTATATTTAGGCTTTGGTTGCTGCCATTTTTGTAAGCGTTGCTTAATAATATCTTCTGATACATGTAGAGTCAGCTTTTTACTTTCAGCATCAATTGTAATTTTATCACCATTTTCAATAATTGCTAAAGCTCCACCTGCATAGGCTTCTGGTGTAATATGACCGACTACAAAGCCATGAGTTCCCCCAGAAAAACGACCGTCAGTAATTAAAGCAACTTCTTGTCCCAATCCCTTGCCCATAACAGCAGCAGTTGGGGAGAGCATTTCACGCATACCAGGACCTCCTTTAGGACCTTCGTAACGGATAACAATCACATCACCTTTTACAATTTCTCCGTTTAGAATGCTTTGTAAGGCTTGTTCTTCTGCTTCAAATACTTTAGCAGAGCCAGTAAAAACTAAACCTTCTTTGCCCGTAATTTTTGCAACAGATCCTTCAGTCGCAAGGTTGCCATATAAAATGGATAAATGGCTATCTTTTTTAATGGGATTGTCTAATGAACGAATCATATCTTGCCCATCAGGGTAGGGCGGTACATCTGCTAAATTTTCTGCTAAGGTTTTACCGGTAACGGTTAGGCAGTCTCCATGCAATAAACCTTGATCCAGTAAAATTTTCATTAAAGGTTGAATGCCACCAATTTCTATTAGCTCGGCCATTTGGTAACGCCCGCTGGGCTTTAAATCAGCCAACATAGGAACATTAGCACCAATACGGGTGAAGTCATCTAAAGTAATATCAACGTTACCTGCATTTGCCATTGCAATGATATGTAACACAGCATTGGTTGACCCACCTAAAGCAATAATAATCGTGATTGCATTTTCAAATGCCTTTTTAGTCATGATGTCACTTGGTTTGATGTTTTTTTCCAGTAACTTTAGAATCGCAGCACCAGCACGTTCGCAGTCTAGTCGTTTATCTTCTGAAATTGCTGCTTGTGCGGAGCTATTGGGTAAGCTCATTCCCAATGCTTCAATCGCCGATGCCATGGTGTTTGCTGTGTACATGCCACCGCATGATCCTGCACCTGGAATTGCTTTTTCTTCAATAGCAGCTAATTCTGCATCATCAATTTTATTGTTTGCTCTGGCACCTACGGCTTCAAAAACTGAAACTACGTCGAGTTTTTTATCTTTATGGCAGCCTGGAAGAATAGTACCGCCATAGACAAAAATAGCTGGGCGGTCTAACCTTGATATTGCGATCATGCATCCCGGCATATTTTTATCACAGCCACCAATAGCGATAACACCATCAAAGCCTTGGCAGCCGACAACGGTTTCAATTGAGTCAGCGATCACTTCTCTGGAAACCAAAGAATATTTCATTCCTTCGGTACCCATAGAAATACCATCAGAAATAGTGATTGTATTGAAAATGACTGCTTTTCCATTAGCATTATCAACACCTTTAGCAGCATCATCAGCTAAACTATTTATGTGCATATTACAGGGTGTTACCATGCTCCATGTTGATGCGATTCCAATTTGTGGTTTATTAAAGTCTTCGTTTGTAAAACCTACCGCATGTAGCATTGCACGACTAGGTGCACGTTCCATACCATCAACTACTAAAGATGAAAATGAGCGTGTTTTTTTATCACCTGAGTTTGCCATATTAAAAAATCCTGTTTATTAATCTAAATTAAAATGTATCCCATGAGCTTCTTGACTTTCTGCCCAAGCTCAATTTAGGCAATATTATGCCTAAAATAACGCCTAGTAGCGATAAAAAACCGCCATATAAAAACCAGTCTTGGTTTGCACTATCTTTTAATGACTGATTTTCACGTTTTAATTGCTCTAACTGTCTTTCTACAGTAATAAAACGTTCTTGTAATTTGTCCCTTTGCCTTCTAATTTGTATGGCATTGGATGCTGTTGCTTTAAGTTCGCTTAGCTCTTTAGATAAATTGTTACGTTCTAAAACTAAAGCTTGATCGGACTGTACTGGAACGGTTAAAGGGGCAGGCGTTGCTTGAGTAAGTTGTTTTTTAAGCAAACCATTTTCTTCCTGCAGTGTTTGTAGTTTTTTATTTGCTATATCTAGAAACCACTTGTTGACGGGTTTGTTCTTCGTATACCTCGTTAAAATATAGCCCTCTGATCCTCTTTTTGTGCGAACTTTAGAATAACCAGATTCTTTGTTTTCACTAATGACTGTTAATTCTGTTCCTGTTCGTAACATTTTTATGATTTTGCTACGTGTGTTTTCACTTGTTCTTAGCGTATATTTCGTATTATCTGTTACATAAACAGTTTTAGCATGAGCTGTCATGCTAAAACAGAGTAAAGTTATCAA
>CAZZIX010000373.1:0-2564 GCA_964654345.1 uncultured Methylomarinum sp. | reverse complement strand
ATATTAACTATTAATTTTAAAAGTTTTTCAACTGAGTATTTTAGTCGGGATTTTAACTTTGTATGGTAAGTTAGTGATTTGTTATTTTTGGTGTCACGACAAGGGCATCTCTATTAATAAGCTAAAAAAATAATATTGACATGAAATCTTTGCAACCTAAATTGATAGGGATATTAATAAAACATGTGGTCAAAAAGTGGCGCGATGTTTATCCTAATGATGATGGCAGTAATATAAATGTGCATTGCTTGATGGCTGGGGAGGAAAAGTTGATAAAGGAAAGGGGACAAATAACTGAAAAGTAATTAAGTTAATATTGTTCCGCATAGAGAACGTCTGATGTCAATGTCAGGTACCCGTATTCCCCAGGGCAATCGGGTTTAAATTAGCTTGACTTTTTGAATGCTAGAGCAATCAATAGGTTGATAAAAATGAATTTTCAAGTTCAAGAAAAAACAGTGTTTTTCCTAAATCGCTTATTTTATAACCCGTTGATTTTGTTGTCTATAAATTTAAGCCCGATTGCCCTGCCCGTATTCCAATATGGTAGAATGGTGACCCCTCCCAATATCCTCAACCCAAGGTCAATATTAACAGCCAATATAACCAAGTCTTATACTTATGGGCATCTCTAATAATTGTCTTTTTGTCCTGTTTCGGCGTTGGGTAATTTTCTGCCATCCTTATATATTTCATATATACTACGGTTTTCGAAAATCATTCGCCTTGAACTCGAACAAAAATTCAAATTTAGATGTACCCTTACTTAAGTTTAATTTTCTTCCTCAAACCATTCTCATAATTGTGAAGTGAGTTAAGGCTAAAGATAGAGGTCTTTTTAATATTAGGTATTTGTTGGAGTTTGAAACAGATAAGTGGAAGGTTTTATATATTAAAAAAGAGGAAAATCTACTAGGTGTATATTATTTATTTGAAATACCTAGTGAAAATAAGCATGTTGTACTTCTGCCTTTTTTATTCTTAAATACCCGTAATGACAAAAATACTTCAACTGTAAGAGCAACTTCTTCCGAACTTGATAGATTAGTCAAATGGATATTACCGCGTCTTGAAAAAGTGCGAAAAAAGTATGATGAATTAATTGGGTATATTGATAATGACGTTATGAAGGATTCTCCTTTTTGGGATGTATGGAAGGAGGCACGAGGCATTGAAGATTAAGGTAAGAGTCATATATTAATAGACGTGGAGGTAAGACACACCACTAGTCCATCCGCCATACATATAATGACGGATTATAATCAGTTGATAAACAGCTATTCTAACAGATGAAGAAACCCTATTAACCCTATGGCTTCGACTCCATGAGACATAGGAAACAGTTCCTCTCCAGGATAAATTAAAAATTTACGCGTGGCTTTAATATCTTCACTAGCATAATAAAACCCTTTGGGTACTTTTGGTGCGGATGATCGCTTAATTTCTACTGCCCATACTTCATTTTTTGGCCCCTCTAGAACCAAATCAATCTCTGCCTTAGCACTGGTTCGATAATAGCTGTGCTGCCATTTATCGGATAATTGAGTAAGAATATTTTCTATTATAAAACCTTCCCAACTGGCTCCAATGGCAGGATGTCCCAAAAGATTTTCAAAATTTGTAATATTTAAAAAGCGATGTGTTAAACCACTGTCACGAAGATATATTTTGGGTGCTTTGACTAATCTTTTTTTACTATTTCCCGACCATGGCTGGATTTGTCTTAGCATGTAAAAACCTGTCAAGGTATCAATATAGTTTTTAATAGTCTTGTAGCTAACACCTAAGTTTGCTCCCAATTTCGATAAATTGACTTGTTGTGCATTATCGTGAGCGAGCATTGACCAAAGTCGACGCATAGTTGTTCTAGCAATTTGTGGCCCCATTGACGGAATATCTTTTTCTATATAGGATGAGATAAAGTCACTCCGCCAGTCCCAGCTATCATCATCAGTAGCGGCTAGATAACTATCAGGAAAGCCACCTCGTAGCCAAAGTTTTTCTAAATCGAATGAAGATGTATTATCTTGGTAAATTTCCAGAGCAGAAAAAGGACTCAGTTCAATAAACCGAACTCGACCAGCTAGACTTTCTGATGAATGTTGAATTAGATCACGTGAAGCTGATCCTAGTAAAAGGAAATGTCCTGCTGTTTCTCCTAAACGCTTACGAATATCCACTAGTCCTCGTAATAGGCGAAACAAACCAGGTTGTCGTTGCACTTCATCAATAATGAGTAGTTTGTTGTTAAAACGACGCAAGTAGGCTTCAGCATCAGTAAGCTTTGCTAAATCAGATTCTAACTCTAAATCTAAGTAGGCCGATTCTTTATTGATTGTTTTTGCAACTTCCAGTGCAAGTGTGGTTTTTCCGACTTGTCTCGAGCCTAAGATTGCCACGACAGGCATGGTTGTCAGTGCTTTTTGTATTTTATGGTGCAGGCTTCGATTTATCATTATTGTAAATTAGCATATTAAATTCTAATTTGCAATGTTTCGGTTGGGTGGTACACAAACACCTTTATCAGTTAGTCCTTTTTAGCCTACTTTATTTCAATACATTTT
>CAZZIX010000372.1:0-2566 GCA_964654345.1 uncultured Methylomarinum sp. | reverse complement strand
CTAAAATGTACAAGTTATTTAATTTTCATTCCTAAGCAGCTGCATGGCTCATGCGGCGATCTCACATTACATAATCTATAGCATTCGTTCCTGAGCATCATTCATTTAACAGTTTTCTGGTTTTGTTTCTCATCTTCGGCTGTGCAACAACAGTATATCTTTCCTTCTTTATCCTTTCCCTGTCCCTTATTTTCATTGTCTGAATGTGAATAGTTCACAGAACTTTACAAATTTTAAATATATACTGTCAGGAAATTATTATTATCAAACAGAAACCAGTAATAGATTGTTCACATGTTATTAATTATGGAATTTATTTAATCGTAGAGTTGTAGTGATGCCCTGCAAGTTGATTTAGATCTAGCATTCCATATAATGGAATTTAAAATATTTAAAATAATAATATTTTAAATTGTTGTTGTTTTATGTATGTACAAAACAAATTATTAAAGGCAATAAGATGCAGGTAATTAATGTCTATTCTATTCCATGTTTTTAGTAATACTGTAAACCTGGAGTAATACAAATTGAAACAACAAAAGGCTTTATTAGCTAATCTTAGAGCCGATGATTTTGAACAAATCAAAAAATTTGGAATTATACGTCGGTTTAAAAAAAAATCGATCATCTTTTTTCAGGATGATGATAGTGATGCACTGTATTTTATCAAGCAAGGACAAGTAAAAGTTCAGGTGCTTGGTAAAACTGGTCGCATAAATCTTTTGCGAATTCTTGGGCCGGGAGAATATTTTGGTGAGTTGGGTTTGCTTGATGAAAAACCTCGATCTACAACTATAGAAACACTAGTTGATACACAATTAATAGTTGTTTCCAAAGCGCAATTTTTAGCTTGTTTAACCAATAATACACTTCTCTTTAGTCGACTGATTCCAGTATTGACAGAACGTATCCGTAATTTGACTGATGAATTGACTATTAGTCGAATTAGTAATGCATATATTTGTTTTCGTACCAAGCTTTATGAACTTGCGTCTGAGCAGCCTGATGGAACATGTTTAATCAGCCAAAAATTCACACAGCAGGAGCTGGGTGATTTTGTGGGGACTGCTCGGGAAAACATCAATCGATTTATAAAAGCGTTAAAACAAGGTGGATACCTTAAAGTTAATCCTCAAGGTCAATGGGTTATTGAAAAGTCGTTGCCTAAAAATTGGTAACCTGTATTTTAAATGTAAAATCGAACTCTTCTCTGGTCGCAATATCCTCTGTACTGTTAATCATAGGTATTATCTCTTAACTTAGGAGCGTGCAAGAAATAACTTCAACAACTGACTGGTCTTTATTGTCCGCCTTCGGCGTCACATCACCCATGCCGGGCACACACAATAGCTTTATGCATTCCACTCCTACATTTGACAAAGAGCCTGATAATAGATAAAGTCTAGTCTGACTAGTTTAAAAAAGAGTTAGACATTATGAAAAAGAATACATGGCAACTTCAAGACGCAAAAAGCAAATTCAGCCAGTTGGTTGAAAATGCAATGTTAAATGAACCTCAGTTTGTTACAAAACATGGAAATAATGCTGTCGTTATCCTTTCATTTGAAGATTATAAAAAAATAACCAAGCCCAAAACAGACTTGGTAACATTTTTAAGAAATTCTCCTCTTATGGGTGTTGAATTAGATATCTCAAGAAATAGAGAGTTACCAAGAGACATTGATTTATGAAGTATCTTTTAGATACTTGCGTAATATCTGAGGTCATCAAACCTCGGGCAGATGAAAATGTTATTTCATGGATGCAAAGTCAAAATGAAGATAGCTTACATCTTAGTGTACTAACATTTGGTGAAATAGAGAAAGGAATTAAAAAAGCACCTGATGGAGCAAGAAAAAGAAAGTTACAATTATGGCTAGAAGAAGATTTAAAAAAACGCTTTGAAGGAAGAATAGTTCCTATAGATTTGGACGTTTCAGTTAAATGGGGTGCCATTCAAGGTGCTGCTGAATTGCTAGGAAAGTCAATGCCCACAATTGATGGCCTTATTGCAGTTTCTGGACTTGTTCATAATTGTATTGTCGTAACTAGAAATCTTTCTGATATGGAACAGAGTTCAGTAGAATTATTAAATCCGTGGGTTAAAAATGCATAACGAACAAGGATAGTTTGTGAGAGCGCAGCGAACCACAATCTCGTAAAACAGCGTAAAACAGAGCGCGTAAAACAGCGTAAAACAGAGCGTAAAACAGCGTAAAACAGGGACAGACCACGATTATTTTCATTCTTGGCCTATTTTATCGTGGTTTGTTTGCTTTTGTTTTCTACAGTTACATTCCTTCGCTACTAGTTTTAAATCTGCGATGTAGTCATTTACAGCATTTTTCATAAGAGTTTCATTTTCCTTTTGAAAGTGCTTCGTAAATTCAATGACAGTAATCTTATTTGCTTGAACTTCTTTTTGACCAATATCAGATGTGTAAAATGCTAATAATTGATCCAGTTCTGACTCAGTGAACTTAGGAGCATGGTGTTTTACCCATGTAGCAACCATATCTTTAGCAGTTCTGTTGCCAAGTAATGTGTTTAAGAATTTGTATGATGC
>CAZZIX010000371.1:0-2575 GCA_964654345.1 uncultured Methylomarinum sp. | reverse complement strand
TGAGCAACAAAAAGCTGATTTTTAAATCGTTGTGGAAACTGCTTTCCAGTATAAAAACGCATGCCTAAAGGTGCCATATGTGCTTGAAATTTCCATTCTGGCGCAGTAAATTGCTTACATTTTTTATCACCAGCCAAATCAGGTTCTAAAATATCCCCGGCATGACAAAATGGAAAACCAAAATGCTGTTTCTTGTCTGACCAATGATTTAATTCATCAGCGGGAATATCATCACCTAAATGATCCCGACCATTATCAGTAAAAAATAATTCATTTGTCTCAGGTTGCCAATCAAAGCCAACTGAATTACGAATGCCCTGTGCTAATATTTCAAAATCACTGCCATCAATATTTAATCTGACTAATGAAGAGTAAATATTTTTTTCTGGAAGACAAACGTTACAAGGCGCTCCAACAGAGGTATATAACTTATTATCTGATCCAAAACGCAGATATTTCCAGCCATGATGTTGATCGGATGGAAGTTTATCGTAAATCACATCTGCTTTCGGTGGGTTATTTAAATTCTTGGCTATGTCTTTATAACGGCTTATTTTATTAACTTCAGCTACAAATAAATCACCATTTTTATAGGCAACACCATTTGGCATATTTAGATCTGTTGCAATCACATATTTTTTTTCTGCAACCCCATCACCATTTTTGTCATGAATTGCATAAATAGCACCTTGTTTTCGTGTGCCGACATAAACCACTCCATCTTCTCCGAGAGCCATGGTTCGAGCGTTAGGCACATTATCCGCATAAATAGAAATTGAAAAGCCCGTAGGTATTTGTAGGGCATCTAAAACATGTTGATATTTGTCAGAGCTAGAAACACAGACATTAATTAACAAAAGATATAGACCCAGTACTTTGAAAATATTCATTGGTTCTCCTGTTTTTATAAATTTTGAGACCATCTTAACAGTCTCAACAATTGAATTTAAGCTAATACATCCCCATATCCCATTTAACTTTATAACAAAAGAAGGTTTTATTATGATGCGAATTGCACTTTTTCTAGCAACCAATGTAGCTATAATGGTTGTTATTAGTATTGTTTTTAGTGTTTTTGGATTGAGTGGCACATTAGCTTCGAATGGTGTTGATCTAAATCTACAATCTTTATTAATTGTCTCCGCTGTTATTGGTATGACTGGCTCTGTTATTTCTTTAGCCATATCAAAATGGTCAGCAAAAAGAGCTATGGGCGTTCAAGTCATTGAAAACCCACAAAACCAGACTGAACAATGGCTAATGTCAATCGTTGAGAAACAGGCAAAAGAAGCCGGTATTGGTATGCCAGAAGTAGGTATTTTTGATACACCAGAACCCAACGCATTTGCAACAGGTATGAGTAAAAACAATGCATTAGTTGCAGTCAGCACAGGGCTTTTACAAGCGATGAGCCAAGATGAAGTGGAAGCTGTCGTTGGTCATGAGATAAGTCATGTTACCAATGGTGATATGATTACTATGGCGCTTATGCAAGGTGTTGTGAATACTTTTGTTTACTTTTTTGCTTCTATTATTGGGCATTTTGTTGATCGTGTTGTTCTAAAAAATGAAGAAGGTCATGGTATAGGGTATTTTATCACTCAAATGATTGCACAAGTTGCCTTGTCTTTTCTTGCTAGTATGTTGGTTATGTGGTTCTCTCGTTATCGTGAATTCCATGCAGATTCAGGCGGAGCAAGCTTAGCAGGAAAAGAAAAAATGATTTCTGCTTTAAGAGCTTTACAACGTGCTCAAAGCCCAGCTGAACTTCCTGGACAATTAGCTGCTTTTGGAATAAATGGAGGCGGTGTAAAGAAAATGTTTATGAGCCACCCTCCATTGGAAGAGCGGATTGCCGCCTTACAAAACCAGAGTAAATAGAACCCTATAATTTTCAAACTAAAGAGTAAGGTTAAACAAAATGTAGCTTGGGCTGCCGTCCCTTTAGCAATCCAACGCCGCCTTTGTTTAATAATGTTGGGTTAACGATAGAGCTGTTAGCCCAACCTACTCATTCTTTAAATATCAATGAGTCAACATCAATCCATACTATTTTCTTTAGATCTTAGCTACGACCAGTTTCTAAAGGTATATCAAGGCACAGCTAAAAATATCTCAGTCATGGCTGATGATGGTCGGAGAATTGTATTTCCAGCTAGAAATATTCAATCATTTCTAACTAAAAATGGGATTAAAGGATATTTTGAAATGACTTTAACGGCTGAAAATAAATTTATTAGTTTAAAAAAAATACGATAGAATCTTCCAGTTTGTTATAAACAAAGCATGTTCAATATTCTATGCGTAAACATTTAAAAAAATATCTATTACTTTCTTTTGGTCTATTTTTTATCGCATTAGGGGTAATTGGTACCGTTCTCCCTCTCTTACCGACCACACCCTTTTTAATTTTAGCCTTAGCGTGTTTTAGCAAAAGTTCACCTCGGTTCCATCAAGCACTATTAAACAATCGATGGTTTGGAGCATCTCTAAAACAATGGGAAGAAACTCGTACGATCAATCATTCATCCAAGGTTAAAGCGATGATACTCATTGCCTTCACTTTCACAATATC
>CAZZIX010000370.1:1271-2593 GCA_964654345.1 uncultured Methylomarinum sp. | reverse complement strand
GCCATACCCTGAATTATTTCTCCTGCATCAGAACCAACCATATGTATGCCTAAGACTTGGTCAGAACTACGTCTGACAATCATTTTCATCAAAGTTTTTTCATCAAACCCAGAAAGTGTATGCTTCATCGGTTTAAACACAGACTGATAAATATCAATATCCGTATATCGTGTTTTCGCCTCAGTTTCTGTTAAGCCAACGGTACCGATATTTGGCTGACAAAAGACAGCAGTGGGAATATTGTCATAATCAACAGGTGTTTGTTTTCCATTATAGAGGCTGTTAACAAATGCCATTGCTTCAGCCGTTGCCACGGGTGTTAAATTAATCCGATGTGTTACATCGCCTAAGGCATATATTGATGGAAGGTTAGTTTGATAATCATTATTAACCTTTATCGCACCCACTTTATTTATCTCTACTCCCAGTTTTTCCAGCTCTAATCCTGCAATATTAGGCGTGCGGCCTGTTGCATATAAAACCAGATCAGATTCAATTTTCTGACCTTGCTCACACTGCGCGATAAAACCTTTGCTATATTGTTCAATAGCATTGATTTGCGTATCAAATAAGATATTGACACCTTTTTTTTGCATTTCTTCTGCTGCAAACGTTCTAATAGATTCATCAAAGCCACGCAGTAATTTATCACCTCGATAACATAGTGTTGTTTCTACACCTAGACCATTCATAATACCAGCAAATTCCACTGCAATATAACCTCCACCAACGACTAAAATTCGCTTTGGTAATTGTTTTAATGCAAACATTTCATTTGATGTAACTATAAATTCTTTGCCTGGAATATCGGGAACTGAAGGCCAACCACCGGTAGCAATCAATATCCGCTCACAGCTATATTTTTTTTCACCGACACGGACTGTGTGAGCATCAACTAAACTTGCCTGTCCTTCTATTACAGTTACCCCTGAATTAACTAATAAATTCTCATAAACTCCTTGCAAACGCTTTATTTCCTGATCTTTTTGAGCTAGCAAGCGTGTCCAGTCAAACTGGGCCTCGTTAGTAGACCAACCAAATCCATGTGCAGTAATAAATTCTTCACGAAAGTGAGAGGCATAAACAAATAATTTTTTAGGTACGCAACCAACATTGACACAAGTGCCCCCTAAATAGCGATCCTCAGCAGTCGCAACTCTAACACCTAAACTTGCCGCCATACGGGCAGCTCTTACGCCACCAGAGCCAGCACCAATCACAAAAAGATCATAATCATAATATTTCATTGATTTTCTCATTATCTTAAATAACGTAGTTGAACGGAATTATAGTGAGCAACTGCGTTTTTAGGATTATCTATA
>CAZZIX010000370.1:0-1171 GCA_964654345.1 uncultured Methylomarinum sp. | reverse complement strand
GGCAATGCCAGAATAACAATTTTTTTGTTTTTAAAAATATCACGGGTACTCACATCCTGCCAGCGAAATGGATTATCGCCACCGATACTCTCATCACGGACGCGAGTTTTAAAAATTACATGGGGTACAGTTTCAGTCATTTTATTTCTCCTATAGACAATATTTTCTAAACAAGAGGAGTTTTACTTCTCGTTTAGTACAGCAATAGTCTATCGAATACTTTTTAAAATGGAAAATTGATTGTTTATATATTAACGATTGATATTATCAATATATACTATTTAAAATCTATCGTATTTTTTATCAATTCAATCAAAAAACTTATCAATTCATTTCTAACACTCGTTTTACGCCAAACCAACGCGATACTCCGTCTAGGGGCTGGTGTAGAAAAAGGAATATAACAGATCCCAGACTCTGATTGATTGATTGATTGCAATTTCAGGAATAAAAGTAATGCCTGTACCCGCCTTAACCATTTGCCTAAGCGTTTCTAATCCAGTTGCCCTTACATCTTGCTGTTCTTCTACCCCATTTAATTGACACACTTCTAGAGCCTGTCCACGTAAACAGTGCCCTTCATCAAGCAACAATATTTGATGGCCTGATAAATCAGATTGTTTAATTGTTTTCTTTTTAGCTAAAGGGTTGTCTGGAGCAACCGCTAACTGAAATTCATCATCAAACAAATGTTCAAATACTAACGTATCTTCTTGAATGGGTAGTGCTAAGAAAGCAGCATCAATTTGACCCTTTTTCAACTGCTGAATAAGTTGCTCCGTTTTTTCTTCAATCAAAATCAATCGAATTTTTGGCAGGTTTTGCTTAATAACAGGGATTAAATCAGGAAAAATATAAGTCGATAAAGTTGGAAAAGCACCCAATCTAAAATTGCCAGATAAAGGATCCTTTGCCATTGAGGCTATTTCTTTAATTTGTTTGACTTCACTCTGAACTCGTCTAGCAGTGTCAATAATCTGTTCGCCTAATTCTGTTGGAAAAACTTTTTTATTACTTCGTTCAAAAATTTTGACACCCAAACTATCTTCCATCTTTTTAATTTGTGTACTAAGTGTTGGCTGGCTAATACAGCACTGTTCAGCAGCTTTTACAAAACTACGTAAATCTGCAACTGCAATTAGATAGTTAAAATCTTTTAGGTTCATATATT
>CAZZIX010000369.1:0-2598 GCA_964654345.1 uncultured Methylomarinum sp. | reverse complement strand
TGGCGTGTATATTTTTTGCGAATAAGTTATCAAACAATAAGGAAGTCACCTAATATTTCATGTTTATTTGGTATTCCAAAAATAGCATTCTGTGATGTAGCCGTTGGGGCTGTTATGAAATATCATTTATTACTAAAATTTATGAAGTCACTCTTCAGCTAAATTAACGAGGTAATAACAATGAAAAATAAGACCTTAAACTTCTTTTTTATCTTAATCCTATTAACAAGCTGTACTTATGTCTCCCAAGGTATTGTTGTAGATTTTGACCGTTATGCAGCCATTACTAAACAAGATGTTTTTGGCGATAATACAGATAAAATTGCTTATCTTGATCAAAACTGGGATCGCTATGACAGTCTGTGGTTTTACTTTACCACACAAGGGTCTGATTTTATGCCGTATGAAATTTTTCTCTATCTTGAACAGGCAAAGAGTCAATCGCTTTTTCGTGATGCAACAAACATGAATAAGTATCGCTTTTTAATACAAAAATCTAGCTATGACAATCCCGAAGCACTTCCTGTTGGTTTTGTAGAAGATACGTATCAGGATAAAAGTTATGTCGGATTCACTTGTGCAGCCTGCCATACCACCCAAATTAATTATCAAGGAACAGGTATCAGAATAGATGGTGCTCCAGCCTTAGCAGATTTTGAAGGATTCTTTCTAGGTATAGAAAAAGCGCTCAAGGCAACTTTAGATAGTTCAGAAAAGTTTGATCGCCTAGCTAACATAATGATTGATAAACAATATGCAAAAAACAAAGAAGTGTTTCGTCAAACTTTGAAAGCTATTGCTCTGGAACGAGAGCAATATAATAAGACTAATGCTCCTGTACAAGGTGAACAACTCGTGCATTATGGCTATGGTAGACTTGATGCATTTGGTCGAATATATAATCGCGTATTGCAACATTTAACGCCTGGCAAACCAAATGCTAACCCTGCAAATGCACCGGTAAGCTATCCATTTTTATGGGATACACCTCATCATGACTTTGTACAATGGAATGGTGTTGGAAATAATAACCCAGGAGGGGCAAAAGGCTTTTTAGGTCCATTAGGACGTAATACAGGTGAAGTATTGGGTGTTTTTGCGAAATTCGAGCTGACTCAACAACCTGGTGACAAGGGCTTTAGATCTTCAGTCGTAAGACGTAATTTGTTAAGATTAGAAGATCATTTAATTACTTTACAATCACCTATCTGGCCAGAAAATATTCTTCCCGAAATTGATCAAAAATTAGCCAAACAAGGCGAAAAAATATATCAAGAATATCAATGTGATTCATGTCATAGTAGTCCTGATCAGTTTGACAGAAGTAGTTCTGACCGTCGAGTTATCGCACAGTTTTCTAGTTTAGATAAGATTCAGACAGATTCTGCAATGGCAATCAATGCTTTAAACTCAAAAGGTAACAGCGGTTTTCTACAAGGAGCAACAATGCCTGATTCTGACCAACCTTTTGCTGAAATAACACCCGCATTATTTGCGCTTAAAAAAGCAACCGCTGGCGTTATTGCAGAAGCAGATCATGATATACCCACTGCGCGCCGCTGGGTTGAGCAAGCCTATGATTTTTCAGTTGCATCTTTTAACAATCTGATTAAAGAAACTACTCGCCATGTGGACTTTGAAACGGATAACCAGCTACCAGAAAGTTTAAAAGCTTATAAAGGACGTCCTTTAAATGGAATTTGGGCTACAGCTCCTTATTTACATAATGGCTCAGTTCCAAATTTATATGAACTATTTCTTCCTAGTTGCAATGAAAACGAAATAAAAGCTGGAAAAGAATGTCGTTCAAATAAGTTTACATTAGGTAGCCGTGAGTTTGACCCGGTAAAAGTTGGATTTGTCAGTAAAGAACTATCTAAATATCCTGATCTTTTTGAGTTCAATACCTCACTAGCAGGAAATAAAAATGGTGGGCATGAATATGCAGCAGGAAAAACAGCCTTTATTAAACTATCAGCAAATGGTCAGCCCATCAAAAATGCTGAAGGACAGGCAGAAGTTGAGTGGCTACCCCCTATTAATAAAAGCCAAAGATTAGCTTTGGTCGAGTATCTTAAACAGTTATAAAAATGACAATAACAAAATAATTAATCAGGAGAAAAATATGGAAACTATAATTTATTGGATTGGTGTAATTACATGACTATGCTTACAAATACCAGCAACTATGGCAGGTTTCTGATGGAGACATGTTAAAGCTTATAAAGAAGTGCTAAAAAAGAGGCCTGGGATGAATGGTACTTACTTAACAGATTATTTATTTTAAATAACAACAGCTTAAAACCTATATTAATGAGTAGTGATTTAAAATAACTTTATCTTAAGTAAGTGCCATTCGTACCTGGCTCCAATTATTTTTGTTTTTATTTATTAATAAATATCAATAAGTTGGACTTTCTGAGTAGACCCTAAATATATTCGTTTGGTTTTGATTATGCCAGCACTCGCTGCGAGCCATTTGCCCCAAGTATTAAAGGTTTTATCAACTTCTGATTGATGATTTTGTATAGTTTACCAGCATAAATTACAGTTCCTATTTTAATACAAATACCTCAGAGTTTTCAGCATTTAGCAAAG
>CAZZIX010000368.1:0-2611 GCA_964654345.1 uncultured Methylomarinum sp. | reverse complement strand
TGCAAAGTTTTTATCCTGATCGATTACTTTTTCAAAAATTAATTGGGCTTTATCATACTGCTTAAAACTCCTGTAAAGAGAACCATTAAGATTTAATAATGCCGTATTTTCAGGATGTTCAGCAACCAATTTATTCAATAAATTCTCTGCTTTATCCGGCATACCCATAGCTAAATAACTTTTAGACAACTGAGATAAAATGTCAATCGCTAAAGGTTTAACTGCCAACACTTTTAAATATTCCTCTGCGGCCAAATCATATTTCTTTTGTGTAAAATATATTTGTGCCAATTTGTAAGATGAAAGACCGGCATTGTCTTCCTCTGGGATAGATCGGGCTACTTCAATAGCTTTATCCCACTCTTTAGTTCTAATATGCAAATCAACCAGCATAGACAGAACCTGTGAATCTTGATCAGCTGCATTATTTCCTTTTTCTAATAATTCTATAGCCCCTTGTTCATTTTTATTTCTTACCATTAATCGAGCTAGATCCTTTCTAACTGCCTCATTTTTTGGATTAATCAACAATGCCTTTTCCAATGAATCTTCCGCCAAATCAAAGAAACCACTTTTTAGATGCGCACTGGCTGATAGCATAAAGGCTTTTTCAGAAGAAGGATTGTCCCTCATGACCATTCGTAAATCAGCAATGGCTGCTTCAAAATTTCCTTCATCAACTAATAGATTTGAACGCAGCATTAATGCCTCTGAATTACGTGAATCTTTTTGCAAAATATCATTCAGTATTTGTCGTGCTTTATCTTTGTCTCCTTGTTTAATAGCATACATGGCCAATAAATTACTGGCCTTTTGACCAGCGAGTCCTTCCTTATCTGCCGCTACAATCTGATTCAAAACATCTATAGCCTGATCAGGATTATCCTTATAAACTTTGGCTAAGGCAAAACGCAATTCGTAATCCTCAGCATTTTCCTCAATAAATCCTTTCAGCACATTTTCTGCCTCTTGCAGCCCTTTTTGCTGTAACAAATAATCTGCTAAAACCAGTTTTGGCATATGCTCATCAGGCTTGTGTGTAATATAATCTCGCAACACTTTTTCGCCTTTATCAATTTTTCCCCAGGCAATATAAAATTTAGCTACGTTATAATACAAACCAGACTGATCAGGAAATTGATTAATTAAGGCTAAAAAAACTGTTTCAGCGCTTTGAAAATCTTTTAGCTTCACCAAATAGTTAATTTTGAACATCGCCAGATTCACATCATCCGGGTTTTTTAATATCGCATTATTTATCAGTACCAGAGCATCTTCAATTTTGTCCTTTTCATATTGCCTGGCTAACATTAAAGTCGCTTCAACATTTCCGGGATTCGTTGCTAATACAGACTGGATGATCTCTTCCGACTTAACTGTCTCATTCTTACGCATAAAAACGGCTGCCTTTATAATCAAGGCATCAATATTGTTTTGATCTTTAGTTAAAACCAATTCCGAACTTTCCAGTGCTTTATCAACTTGTCCAGATAACAAAAACAGTTTACCCAGTTTATTTTGGGCTTCAAGAAACTCAGGTCTTTCTTCTACAACACCCAATAACAAACCATACATTTTTCGCCAATTCTGATTTCTCTCTGCCAGTAAAGCCATTAAATAACGGGCATCTACATTTTTAGGGTTTATTTGTAAAACATTTTTTAACTCTACCCGTGTTTTATCAAAATCATTCTCATTAAAAAAAGCTTGAGCCCTATTAAAATACTCTTGTTCTCTATTTTCAGACCCACTACATGCGTATAAAAAAACAAAACTCACAAATAAACCAATCCGGATTTTTTTGGTGTTAAACATAATCTAATCCTTAAATATAAACTGCTAAAAAAACACTAAAATTCAACATATAAAAAATAGCTAAAATTCTAAGAAACTTAAATTGATAGGCATCTCGGTGAAACAAATATTCAAGAGCATAACCGAGACAAAACAAATAGAGTAAAGCACTAACAATAAACCCAGTGTTTACAAAAAACAAAGAGCTTAACATTAAAAGCGAAATCAACGCATCTTGAGTAGTCAATCTAAAATATGATTTTCTAGTTACCTTAACTGCAAGTGTAACAACTACAAACAAAATGAGAAAAAATATATCCATCAGATCGAATATAATTTGATAAAAATCAGAGAATTCAAAAATAATATAGCAACTGAACATCACAGAACTGTATATACTAACTCGTATAAAAAAATCCTGTATCCACAAAGGAAGCCATTTATAGATACAGAGAGCAAGAAATAGATAAATTATCTCATTCTGCCAAATAGGGCTGGAGATAAAAGCCAGATTAGCTAATAGAAAAAAAAGATATACGCAAATTGAAAATTCGATATATCTTCTACAAAATGTAAACAACCAGCCATGATATCGAAAATATTTGTTTCGCCTATCCTGTCCAACTCTGTCTGAATGAAACTTCCATTGCTTAATACTAGCAAAATAAAAAGCCCACAAAATTACCGATGAAATGAGCAGAAAGACACCAATAACCTCAATGTCTGTTGCGTATCTCAAAATAAATGTAGCTATTAAAAAAAATGCTTGTAGCAAATAAATAATGACAACAGCTTCTTCATGAGTAAATCCGCAAAC
>CAZZIX010000367.1:0-2658 GCA_964654345.1 uncultured Methylomarinum sp. | reverse complement strand
ACATAAGGATTTGTTTTCATTTCTTCTCCAAAGGATGACATAGGGCCATGACCTGGAATAAATTTAATTTCTTTACCCAAGGGCCATAACTTGTCTTTGATTGAATGGATCAATGTGGCATGATTTCCTCTTGGAAAATCAGTTCGACCAATAGATCCGTTAAACAGAACGTCACCCACGATGGCTAATTTAGATTCCTTATGGACGAAAACGATATGCCCAGGGGTATGGCCTGGGCAGTGGATAACCTGAAGTTTTTGTTCTCCAACGCTGACTATATTTCCATCACTTAACCAGCGGTTTGGAGTGAATGTGTCACTATGTGGAAAACCGAATGTTTCAATTTGTTGGGGAATCAGATCTATCCAAAATTTATCTTCTTGTTGTGGTCCTTCAATTGGAATGGACAGCATGGATGCTAGTTCTGCAACCGCTCCAATATGATCAAGGTGCGCATGAGTCACTAAAATTTTTTCCAGTACTGCATTTTCTTGATCAATGGTTTTTAAAATAACATCAATTTCTCCTCCAGGATCAACAATCGCAGCTTTATTGCTTTTGTTACAAATAAGTAAAGTACAGTTTTGTTGATAACTAGTAACTGGAATAATTGAAAATCTTAAACTCATTGGAGGTTTGTTATATTAGTATGAGGTGGTGGCACTTGATGCTAAAACAGTTGGTCATAAAATAATAGGCTTGTTGGGTAATTCATCAATACTTTTTTGTCCTTTTAAAGGGTAATGTTGTACAAGTTTTTTTGTGATTTCATTTATACCCGTTATTACACCCGTTTCAAATTTATTTTGTTTAAATGCCTGTTCCATTAAATTACAAATAGCTAGCCAATCATCTTTGGAGATTTTTTTGTTGAGCCCTCTGTCAGCAACAATATCGACTTTTTTATCTGCTAACAATAAAAAGATGAGTACACCATTATTTTCTTCTGTATCCCAAATTCTTAATTCAGAAAAGATATCGACTCCACGATCAAAACAAGGGGTATTTTGTAACAATTCAAAAAAACTTAATGAGCTTTCAATAGCAAAGCGAATTTCAGCACTATGTTTTTTTTCAGAGAGAGTAATTGCCTTTTCAATTTTATTTAAACTTGATGGTGGAAATTTGTAATGAACCAACCAAGGGAAATGCAATAAGTGTTTACACAGTCTTGTGATATTCATATTACCATCCTCCAGATGCTCCACCGCCGCCAAAACCGCCACCGCCACCACCAAATCCACCATTTCTTCCAGACCAAGAACCTCCAAATCCACCGCCATAGCCGCCACGATCACTTGGAAAATTACTTCGACCTCCTCTGTGAAATAGCATGGCTAAAAAGAAAATGGCAACGCCTGCTGCTACGCTACTAGCCAAGAGAGTCGTCACTGACCAGGTAAAAAAGCCAGCAAGTCCCCCAGCAATACTAGAGCCAATAAGTCGGCCAAACATTGAACGTAAAATAGGTGCAAAAAACAAGATAAAAAATAAAACAAACAAAAGTTCTTCAATTGTTGATTGTTGATTTTTATATGATTGGCTGGGAGGGGGTAATGATTCCCCGTTTATTAGCTTCGTTAACTGTTGAGTCCCTGCAGAAACTCCTCCATAGAAGTCACCGGCTTTGAAGTGGGGTGATATAATTTCACTAATCACTCTTTTAGCAATAGCATCAGGAATCGCACCTTCTAATCCATAGCCTACCTCTATACGTAATTTCCTATCATTTTTTGCAATCAGAAATAATACGCCATCATCAATTCCCTTTCGCCCTAACTTCCACTGTTCAGCTGCGCGGAACGCATATTGTTCAATGCTTTCTGGTTGGGTAGTAGGGATAATTAATATTGCAAGCTGACTTCCTTTACTAGATTCAAATTGTAATAATTTTTGTTCAAGTTCCTGTTTTTGGGGTGGAGACAATGTTCCAGTTAAATCGGTGAGGGGTGATATTAATTGCGGAATTTTCTGTTCAGCATAGGCAGAATTAAATTCTGCCGAAGTCAGAAATACTAAAAACCCTAGTATTTTAAGGCAGTAGGTAAAATACATTTTGTCTGTGTTTTACAAGCGTTAAATTAAGAAGCCGGTACAGGGGGTTGATTAAAATTTACTTTTGGTGGAGCTGAAATTTCAGCTTCATTTTTAACAGAAAAAGTAGGTTTGGTTGTAAAGCCGAACATCATTGCAGTTAGGTTAGAAGGGAATTTTCTTACTGTTACATTATAATCTTGAACCGCTTTTATATAACGATTTCTAGCAACTGTGATTCGATTTTCCGTTCCTTCTAATTGTGCTTGAAGATCACGAAATACACCATCTGCTTTTAATTGTGGATAGTTTTCAGCCACTAAAAGTAAACGGCCTAATGCTGAACTCATTTCACTTTGAGCAGCATTAAACTTTTTAAAAGCTGCTTCATCATTGATTAATTCTGGTGTGGCTTGTATGGCACCAACTTTTGACCTAGCGTTAGTTACTGATGTGAAGACATCTTTTTCATGTGCGGCATAACCTTTTACGGTATTAACTAGATTGGGGATAAGGTCAGCTCGGCGTTGATATTGATTAAGAACCTCAGCCCAAGATGATTTAATTGATTCATCTGTAGTTTGCAAAGCGTTATACCCACAGCCCTGTAGAGAAATTGTTAGG
>CAZZIX010000366.1:0-2659 GCA_964654345.1 uncultured Methylomarinum sp. | reverse complement strand
TCCTTAAGTGTTAAAAATTGGTTTAACAGGTGGCATCGGCAGTGGAAAATCTACTATAGCTGACTTATTTAAAACTTTATTTAATATTCCAATTATTGATGCAGATATTATTGCTCGCCAATTGGTCGAACCAGGGCAGAAAGCACTGTTTTTAATACAGAACAAATTTGGACAGTCTGTTATCAATCAAAATGGAGCATTAGATAGAGATAAATTAAGAGAAATTATTTTTACAGACCCAGTTAAAAAACAACAGCTTGAAGAAATTCTGCATCCTCTTATTTATAGTGAAATGCAAGCAATTTTTGATAAGCAAAATTCATCATATAGTATTCTTTGTATTCCTCTTTTAATGGAAACTAAGCACTGTAGCTTTGTGGATAGGGTTCTAGTGGTTGATTGCTCCGTTGAAGTACAGATTGAAAGAGTAATGAGGCGAGATAAGCAATCTAAAAACATGATTATGTCTATAATTTCTAGCCAGGTTTCCCGTCAATATCGCTTGACTCACACAAATGACGTTATTGAGAATACAAAATCAACTAATCAACTTGCAGAACAAGTCAAAAAGCTTCACAATCAATACTTAAATTTAGCAATTCTAAATTCAGAATAACAATAGTAGCAATATAGCTACATAGGAATGGGTGTTTGATTGACTTGTGAGTTTGGCTTTGAAAAATAAGCCAGAATTTAGATGCACAAGTTATTTTACCTTCCCTATTATAGACTTAGGAAATACTGTTTGTGAGTACTCACACTTTTTATGAGTTCCCTCTTAACGAGAGAATTCGAGTTTTTATGCGATTAGAACAACTTTTTCAGCAGTTTGAGCATTTTGTTGAAGGGACAACGATTTTTGATAAAAGAGCGGCAATTTCTGCTTTGCTTGATATTATGAAAATTTTTAATCGGAATGATTTAAAATCTGAAATATTAAAGGAATTAGATCGACAATCAAAAACATTAAGTGATTTATTGAGTAATAAAGAAATAGATTCAGAGAAGTTAGACCGGTTTATTAAAAGTGTTAATGGTTTGAGTAAGAATCTCTATAAAGCGAATGGAAAAATCGGTGTTAAAATAATGGAAAGTGGTTTATTTAAAAGTATTTCACAACGCAGTTCAATACCGGGTGGAATGTGTTCTTTTGATCTGCCAGAATATCATTACTGGTTAGAACAGGGGCATAATATTCAACAACAGGATTTAAAGCAATGGATTGAACCTTTTGTTGGTATTCGAAATGCACTAAAATTTATCCTCAATTTTATTCGCCAAAGTAGTACACCAACTCAAGAAATAGCTGAATCTGGTTTTTTTCAATCAGGTCTAGAGCAAGCAAAACCTTTTCAGTTACTTAGAGTTGCTATTGAAGAATCATCCCCTTGTTTTGCAGAAATTAGTGGTGGTAAACAGAGGTTTACCATTCGTTTTATGAGCAAATTACCAAATAAGGTGAGGCCAAGTCAAGTTGGCGATAATATTTCATTTTCACTCACTCGATGTGCATTTTAATGTCCAGTACAGACAATGCAAAACAAATGATTGTTTCTTGTCCAACTTGTCAAGGACAGGTTGTTTGGGATTCGTTACAAAAATATAGACCTTTTTGTAGTGAGCGTTGTAAACTAATTGATTTAGGTGAATGGGCAGCGGATGAAAAAAGAATCCCGGGTGAACCTGTTTATTTAGATTCAGAAATTGATTAAGATTCCCTTACAACCCCTGTTCAATCCAGATTCCTAAAAAAGTTGAATTTTTATTAAGATTTTTACTCTTACATAGCACTTTGTTTTATTTAGATGAAATAATTACTAAAGACGATTCAAAAGAAGCTATTAAATTTAGGTAAACCTAATCAGTGCTAATTATCAACTATGAAACCCCCAATTCTACTTTTTATTTTAACGGTGCTGCCTATTCAGCTCATGCTTTCGATAGTAAATGCTACTGAACGGGTCGACAAAACTTCTATCATTCGTGATACAACAGCATCGCCCTCTCATTTTGTGGTTAGAGATGGACAAATAATTAATCGTGTTGAAAAAAAGGCATTATTTTTTAAAGGGATCGGATATTCTCCTTACCTACCAGGTGAAAACCCTCTAAAAGGAGCTAGCCCAGGGAATGATAAGCGTTATAAGGAACATTTAACAGTGATGGGTAGTATGGGAGTTAATTATTTACATGTATTCCCAATGAATATGCCCGAAAATTTTTTTACTCAACTCGATATTGCCGACATGGCATATGGTCAGGATATCTGGGTAGATGGATATGTCCCAGACTTTCTTGATGAAGACTATCAAGAGCTTATGTGGGGGATAATTAAGGAAACTATAGATCATACCTATCGAGTTGGCCGTCCTGATCGCTTAGTACTTTTTTCGGTTGGAGATGAATTACAGGCTAAATCAGTCATTAGTACCAATAACCTTCATCCAAAAGTTAAAAATTTTTCAGGTAAACATATAGTAGTAACTAATCGTACTCCGACAGAAATAGCCTTGGCTAAATTGATAGATAAGGCTATGGATTATGAGTTAACTCAATATGGCCAGCGTCATCTATATTGTCATACAAGCTGGACGCATATCGGCCCTTTGAAACGAACAGATCTTGATGTGCCTGAAGGAAATGAGCTGTTACCCGATCT
>CAZZIX010000365.1:0-2684 GCA_964654345.1 uncultured Methylomarinum sp. | reverse complement strand
ACAGCATTCAACAATATATTTTTTCCACCAAGATTCACTACACCCAATAACCACATCTTCGGTCTAAATAATGATAGACCCTATCTCTTAGACTGCTTAAAATAGTTTAATAAAAAATCTACAAAAGAGGAAAGTTTCGCAGGGTAAAAACGTTTTTGAAGATAAGTTGCATAGATTGATAAAGCAGGCATCCGATATTCTGCCAATATTTCAACTAACGCCCCTTTCTCCAAATATTCACTCACGGATAATTTAGGCACTCGAATTATTCCCATTCCCAGTGCTGCAGCTTGTGACAATGCCCTTCCATTATTGGTAGCAAAGTACCAATCGTTCTTTACCTTTTCTATCTTACCTTGATTATAAAAAATCCAATATTCACCATGAGGTGTATTCACATAATGAAGACACTGATGATGAGTCAATTCGTTTAACGCTTCAGGACAACCATTTTTTTTAAGGTAGCCTGGGGATGCATATGTCCCTAACTCTGTTTCCGTAATTTTTCTAGCTACAACGCCTAGATCTAAGTTATCTGTTACTAAAATTACTACATCAAACAACCCATCTCTTAAATTTTGATATTTATTATCAAGCGTCATCAAAATTTTTACATCAGGACATTGGCGCTGATAAGCTTCAATAACTGGCACCATATAAATACCACCGAAATCAATTGGCGCACTAATTTTAAGCACCCCTTTTACACTACCCCCCATTTGAGAAGTTGAATCATCTAATTCGGTCAGTTCTTGCAGGATATGCTTACTTTTTTCGTAATAATTCTGCCCTACTTCGGTTAAATTTAAACTACGAGTTGTTCGATTCAACAAGATGACACCCAAAGAACGCTCAAGTTGAGCAACATATTTACTGATCATCATTGCTGATAAATTCATTTCTTTGGCAACAGCCGCAAAAGTGCCTAACTCAACACTACGACAAAATACCTTCATATTGTTTATCTTATCCATTAAGCTCTGCTCAATTTAAACTATTCTTTATACAATATAACTTACTTTTATAAAATATAAGTTAGTTTTGTCTATACTTCCTAATGCTCTATTAATTCTTGTGTGGTAACGGCACATCTGTAATAACGCCGGCTTCAGGATCGTTAAAAACCTCCATATCAATTTCATTTTCTCCCGCAGCAACAATACAACTCACAGTAGCATCACCTGTAACATTAACGGCAGTGCGCACCATATCTAGCAAACGATCAACACCCAGAATTAAACCAATACCCTCTACTGGCAAGCCTACTTGGTTAAAAACCATGGCCAACATAATCAACCCAACACCTGGCACACCTGCTGTCCCAATTGATGCCAGCACAGACATGCCAATAATAGTTAAGTACTGGTTTAATACTAAATCAATCCCATAAACATTAGCAATAAATACTGTTGCAACTCCTTGCATGATTGCGGTTCCATCCATATTAATAGTTGCACCAAATGGCACGGTAAAAGAGGCAATTGAATTATGTACTCCCATCCGCTTTTCTACGGCCTGTAATGTGATAGGAATAGTAGCATTTGAACTAGCTGTACTAAAAGCAAATATCTGCGCAGAACGTATTTTTTTAAAGAACACTAATGGGCTAAGCTTTGCCATTAAAACTAATAACAGGTTTAAAGTACCAAAGGCATGCATTAGTAAACAAATAATAACAACTGAAAAATAACTTATCATGGGTAGAATTAGCCCAAGTCCTTGTTCAGAAAATGTTTTAGCCATTAAGCAAAACACACCAATAGGTGCAAAATCCATCACTAAAGTAACGACTTTCATCATTACTTCATTTAGTTTCTCTATTCCAGAGGCCAGACTTTTACCTGCATCACCACTTAATAACATTGCTATTGCAAACAAAATCACAAAGAAAATAATTTGTAGCATTTCACCATTAGCAAAAGCATTAATAGGATTACTAGGCACAATATTAATAAAAACATCGGTTAAAGGCGGAGCATCTTTTGCTGTAAAACCTGTATTTTCTATAATGGCTGCCTCTCCGTCTTTTCCAGGGCCAACTAAAATAGCCACTGTTAATGCAAGACTTATTGCCATTGCAGTAGTTAACATATATAACAAAAAAGATTTAAGCCCTACGCGCCCTAGCATTCCTACATCACCAATTCCACAAACACCGCATATTAATGAAAATGTCACCAATGGCACAACTAACATTTTTAATGCGTTGATAAACATACTTCCTATTACGTGAAACACTCCGCCCACAAGATAAGTTTGTACAAAATCACTATCAGAAGCAAAACTGTTTAGCGAGCTACCCACGATCAACCCGATACCCATAGCGATAAGTATTTTTGTAGTTATAGACATTTTTTTACTCATGTGAACTCCATATTGAAATTAATATTGCTCTACAATCTTACCTTTTCAATCAAGAAATCAATCAGAAAAAAAGAAGAGTGGGCAATTTTAGAAGTTAAGCAGGCGAAAATACAAAATGTTCGTCTTATTATTAAACCAGCATCAAAGCCTGCTTAGAGGAAAAAAATCAAATAAGCGACTATAAACTTTTAAGTCTTTATAAAACATGGCTATATACAAACCACAGATTGATAATTGAAAATATCCAGCGCGCCATCCTCGCTATATATCACCTTGGGACATCCATGTCCAAAGATTCATTCCGCTCGGGCGACTTATTG
>CAZZIX010000364.1:0-2696 GCA_964654345.1 uncultured Methylomarinum sp. | reverse complement strand
ATTAGTTCCTTAAATTTAAAAGGTGTTACCAATCAGACTGAACTTACCTTTGCTTATAAGCTAAAACGTAGTCGTTCTGTAACAAAGTCTATTGACCTGACATTTGAAAATATTTTATCAACCTTACGCGCGGGCTCTTTAAGTTCGTCTGGAGATATTGGCCTTGATGACGAAATAGAAAACACAGTGTTAACCTATCATTACGATATTTTACAAGAAAAAAATCGACGCTTGCATCAGGGGTTTTTTAGATATACGTCTGGTCGGTTTCTCAAAGGGGTAGCCGATAATCAGAAATCAAATTACAATATTTTAAATGCAGACTATGTGTTTTTAACATTCTGGAAAATCCCTTTCTTTGGTTCAGAAACTCGTATCATTGCCCGTTCTTCTTTTCAATACGCTGGGCAAGCTTTATCTTCAATTAGCCAGTTTGGACTTGCCGGGCCAACCCGTGCGCGTGGCTTTCCAGTTAATAAATTTTTTGCTGATGATGGTATTCATATCGGGGTTGACTGGGTATTTAAAGCTCCCGATTTTCTTGATATTCCCATGGGAAAAAGTAACCTTAAAAAAATAATCCAACCATTTTTATTTGCAGATATTGCATATGGTAAAGCCTATTCACTGGATCTGAGCAAAAGCGATTCAACGGTAACCTTGTCAAATATTGGTTTCGGCTTTAAATTTTCTTATGGCGGAAACTTAAATTCAAACTTGCAATTTGCCTTTCCAGTTCAAAGCAGTTTCTCATCGGCTGACTTAGCAACTCCTAATGACAGTATGAAAATAGTCTTTGAAGTGGATTATCGGTTTTAATTGGGATTTGGTTAATAATTCGGTGGCCTGTTAATAGAGTGGAAATGTGATCAAGATCACAATGTACTTATTTAATATAAACAACTGAATATATATACTCAAAAAAATTAGAGTGCATCAATACAATATGGGTGATATTGCGAATAAAATTGATAATCATCAAAATGCAATATTAGTAAGTAATAGTACAATAGTATCAATTGGTTTGACCAAGGCAGGATATAAAGTAGATGGAATACTTGTAACGCCATCAGTATGGATTTTAAGTTATTCTGTACAAGGAAATACGCCTGATAAAATAGATATTGGTTTATATGAGGTAGGATTTTTTAGTGTAACATCGTCAGTTGTAGCTATTGGTGGAGTGAGGACTATTGTTGATGATGATATTGACACTAAATTATGATAAGTTCAGTTGATATAAAATTATCAAACTATGTTATCAGTATGCAATATCTTCACCACAAATAAATGCAACAGTTATCGCAAGCAAGGGTGGAGCCTAATGGAAACACCCTAATGGTTTAAGGGTGTATATGACTGATATTAAAAAATATTTAGTAAGTGATTTTAAAACCTAATGCTGCAGTTGTTAGGAAGACAAAACAAGGAGAAAGTAATGACAAGTTGTTACAAGACTGGAAATTTTAAAAAATACTTCGATCAAAATATGAAAGAATTAGGGGCTCCATCACCGAGTTCTTTATTCGATACATATCAAAAAGCTATTGGAACAGCTGCGATTTTGGTTGGAACACTTCACAAGCTAGGGAAAGGCGCAACAATAGCAGAATTAATTGGAGCCACTACAGGTTTAGAAAAATTAGCAGTAGCTGCATCGTTTGGTGCTGCGTTATAGACAGGAATTGTTATTGGCAGTATTGTGGTTGCAAGTGGTCGCTCATTAGGTTGCGGCTATAAAATATCCGATATGTTCGTATTTTTAGAACAAAATAATCTTAAGTTTAAGGGGTGGAATGAATTTTATGTTAGAAATTCAAAAATTTTAAATAAGTATAGTAAAAATCGCCGTGTATTGGTCTGAGAGCCAGACTAATTGCGTAACCAAAAGGAAACTATTATGAAGAAAAATATTCTTATTTTAATTGCTTGCGGAATCATAGCATGGTTATCCCTTTTAGCATTTAGAGTCTTGGATTCTTACGCATTTATTATTATGGAGGTTATTGCCTTTGTACTACTATTGTCAGCGATAAAGAAACCTAAGTTTGGAAATAAGAAAGATAAAAAAAAGGAAAATACTTAACCAATTACTCAAGATTGCTCACTCGGATAACCCAAACGTTATCTACTAGCCTAGAATGCCCTTAAAATAGGAGCGTACGGTAAATTTTATTGGGGGAATGGATAAATGAACCTTCGTATCAAAATTTTATTATCTACTTTTGTATTACTAATTTATTTGTTAACTACAAGTACTTTATCCTGTGCTGATGATACCACTGCTGATATTAAGGCAACTAACCTCAAAATTTTAAATATTGAAAAAACAAAAAATAATTTGGATATAATGACGCTAAAGTTACTTACAGAACAAATAGAGTCAGTACCACCTAAAGCAGTGTTTTATTATAACCCGGAAAACACAGAATTGATTATGGTTAAGGTTTCAGTAGGCCATGAAACATTTTTAACAACGTATACATATTATTTCCAAAAAAATAGAATCCTGAAATATTTAAAAGAAATTACTGGGAGGCCAGATAATCCACCAAAGGAAGCTGTGATTTATAAGGCAAATGGCAGTATATTATGGAAAAATATAGATGCTCCTGCTATTAGCAGTAAAAAATTAACCGGGCTATTTAACAATAATATGAAGTTGTTAGATAATTTCTCCAAATATTGAATATCAA
>CAZZIX010000363.1:0-2720 GCA_964654345.1 uncultured Methylomarinum sp. | reverse complement strand
AGCTACCCACCAAAATTTTACCATCTCGGCGCGGAATTAAGTAATGATCATTATCTAATACCATATGCGGTAAAGTATCTGGTTTAGCGTTAAATAAAAGCATTTGGCCTTTAACTGGATATATCTCAGGTGAGTGTAGATGCTTGGGAAGCAAGTGTTTTGCCAGTTTTTCAGTCCATGCGCCTGTACTAATAATTAACTGATTTACCTTGATTTTTTCTTTATTTGTTGAAAGAGTGTTAATATTATTATTTTTCAACTCACAATTAATTACTTCACTATTTTCAATAAATTTGACCCCAGCATTTAGCAGGTAGACTTTTAAAGATTTTAATAGTCGAGGATTTCTAGCTTGTGCAATGGTTGGCATCCATAGAGGGTTTATTGTTTTTGTGTTGAAATTATTTATGAAGGAAGGGGCTACCTCTTGGAATGGAATCTGGTAAGTGGTACACCAATTTGTTGCCAGCTCAATATCTGGGTTTTTGCAGATCAGTAGCCCACAATCGTACCACTCAGGGTTTATTCGGGTGGAATTATAGAGTTCATTTGATAAAGTTGAATAATTATTGATGCTTTTGATCACTAAAGTACTAATAGCCTTCTCTTGTCTCCAGGGATATAGAGGTAATAATATGCCTCCACCAGCCCAAGATGATTCTTGGCCTGAAAAAGATTTATCAATAAGAGTGATACTGTAACCGGCTTGCAAAAATTCTCTTGCAGTTAACAGGCCAATAATACCACTTCCTATAATAGTGATCTCTGTGGTTTGGGTCATATTTGATGGATGTAGATTAAAAGTGAATTTAGTTTGTGAGTGGCTTCAAAAGATAGTATACAGTAGATGTGAAAGCACTGAATATGTTGTTTTTTTTAGACAAATATATGTTGTATTTTAGAAGATTGTCGTATCTAATTGAAATATAAGATAAAAATAGATTAAAAAAAGGAGGATAAAACTTGTATAGAATTTAATTTACTGCTATTATTAGTAGCGTGAATTAAATTTTGTTGTATTTCAGCAAATTCAGTTTAACAATAACTAAACAACCTCATGAGGGGGAGAGCAAATGATCAAAAAAACAAAAATTGCGTTGGGTATAGCTACAGCGACATTAACAATGGCAGGAGCTTTAGTTTCACCACAAGTAGTCGCTCAAACACAAGCAGAAAAAACTGCATCATTAGAAGCACAAGTTAATGAAATGGCTATTATGATGCAGTCGATGCAAGCAGAACTTAGTCGTGTGAAAGCTGAGGCGGCAAGTCCTGATACAGCTAAAGTACAAGAGTTAGATCAATGGATGGCTTCTATGAAGAATGCACCTGTCCACAAAGCAAGTAAGGATAACTTGGCGTCAGTTCGTGGTGGTTGGTCTCGTTTTAAAAATACTCGTGGTTCAACTGAAGGTTTATTTGGAGTTGGTGATGATCTTTTAACTGACGAAACGGATAAAGATGCTTTTTACTACGGTGCAGCGTTTGATTTTAATATAAATAATGATTTCTTTGGTTTTGCTGATAATACCTCTTTCATGATTGAATTTGGTTTAGACTATACAGAAGTGGGCGAAAAAAAGGATAATGGCTTTGACAATCTGTTAACAGCAGCAACAGGCCCTGATGGCGTAACAGATGGTGTTCCAACTGATCTTCAGCAGACTGTTACAGTTAATATGTTGAGAATTAACGTATCACCAAAAATTAAATTTATGCATGGTAGCAAATTTAGACCTTGGATTATTCCAGTAGGTATTGATTTTAATATTATCAGTCCACCATCTGATGCGATTACTGTATTAAATACGGGTATGAACTTTGGTGCGGGTGTTGAATATGAATTGTTTAGAGGCGTTGTTGCAGGTCTTGATGGTCGGTATCATTGGACTCCAGATGATGTTGATGGCGTTGATACAGACGGTTTTACATTAGGCGGGTCTGTTGGCTTTAAATTCTAAGTTTTTTCAAACTTAAAAAAGCAAAAAAGGGAAGGTGTTAAAGCCTTCCCTTTTTTTATACCCTAAAGAAAAAATATTATAATAAGGAGCGAGGATGTACTTCGCGTGGTCACGGATGCGGAATTTATAACGTGCTGATTTTTGTCGAGAGCAAGGCGCTGAAACTGGCTACGTAACTGTTTTAGCAACACAGCTATCGGCAAAAACTCAGCCGTTAGAAATCCGCATCCGTGACCGCGCGAAGTATATTATTAAACTCTCGCTCCTAAGTAACTTAAAGTTGCATAAATTTTTCAAGATAAATCATGAAAGTTTTATACCCTCATATTGAGCCTTTCCATAGTTTTTTTTTACAAACGGACAGTGTTCATTCTATTTATGTCGAACAATCAGGTAATCCACAAGGAATTCCTGTGATTTTTCTTCATGGAGGGCCTTGTTCTGGAACCAAGCCCAGGCATAGGTGTTTTTTTAATCCCGAAAAATATCATATTATTCTGATGGATCAGCGGGGATGTGGGCAATCGTCCCCCTTTGGAGAAATAGAAGATAACACGACTCAAGATTTAATTGCTGATTTGGAAAGAATAAGAAAACAATTGGAAATCAAACAATGGCTTTTGTTTGGAGGTTCTTGGGGAGGTACACTTACTTTGCTCTACGCTCAGCAATACCCAGACAAAGTGTCAGCAATGATTATAAGGGGTGTTTTTTTAGCAAGAAAGAAGGATATAGATTGGTTTGCTAAGGAAGGGGCTG
>CAZZIX010000362.1:0-2741 GCA_964654345.1 uncultured Methylomarinum sp. | reverse complement strand
CACCAAAAAAAGAGCGAAACAAACGATGGAAATGAAATTTAGAATAACAAGCTATCTTTGATAATTCATCAATATTAATTTTAGAATCAAGGTTATTTTCAATAGATTGAATAACCTTATTCATTCTTTCATAATGTATTTTTTTACTCATCTTTTTCCTAAACAAATGACTTGCCAGAATTTTACTAGTAATCGATCTTCATTACTTTTCCATTCCTGCGGTTTTAACTTAGGAAATCTTAGGCTATAAAACAAACACCTTGTTATAAATTATTTCAGAATTCAATAGATGTCACGATAGATGAGATGGTACTCGACCCAAGTGTAGAAAACTGTATTGCGACTGTTCAAAAACAAAGTGAGTGTGTTGGTTTGAGAAACTAAATTTTTCTGCCAAAGCCGTGCTTGAGATTGAAGATAATGTGATCCTACTTATGAATTTGGTATTGTTAATGGCATAGATGCAGAAGCAAAAGTTGAAGTGGATGCTGTGACAGGAAAAATCATTGAAGTTGCTATTGAAGGATGGGAAGTTGGTGAAGAAACTGATGAGAGAAGATAGACTTTAGTTCTAAAAAGTAGGTGCGAATTAACTCGCACCTATTATTGTTTTATGGTTTAACCACAAGCCCCCAGGGATACCCCCCTACAGCAATAGACTTGCTTACCTTCATAGAGGTTAAATCAATAATTGATATATCATTACTCACCCCATTGGTCGTGTAAACTCGCTTTTGATCAGGAGAAAAAGCTAGGTTCCATACTCTTTGTCCTACCAAAAAATATTTCTCTACTTTCAATGTTTGGGCATTAATCAAAGCAACCCTGTTAGCAGGTCCTAAAGCAACTAAAGCCCATTGTTTTTTCTCATCAATCACTACACCAACAGGCTGAATTTTATCTTTACTTAAGCCTGCAATACTGAAATCTATTGATTTGATTTTTTTACGTGTTGCAACATCCAGTATAGTGACTGTTCCACCCATTTCTGAGGTAACCCATAATTGCTGACTATCAGAGGTAAAACTAAGGCCTCTTGGCCGTGGGTCAACCAGTGTATTATCCTCAACTTTTAGCGTTTTACGATTAATCCAATGTACCATGTTAGTTGCCTCTGAAGCACTCGCAACCCATTTACCATTGGGACTTACGGTAATCGGCTCTGGCTCTACTCCAACAGGGATTTGCTTGATGGCTTTTGCTTGTTTGATATCAACTACAGTTACTAAACTATCATCTTCATTAGAAATATAGAGTTTATCCCCTTCCATGCTCATGGCAAATGTTTCTGGGTCTTCACCAGAAGGTAAGGTACCAATAGGTTTTAGTGTATCTATGTTTATGACCTGAATAGTATTATCATCACTTGTTGCCACATAGAGTTGTTGCTGATTTTTACTGAGTACAATACCTCGGGGACGTTGTCCTATTGAGATCGTGTTTAAAAGTTTGCCTGCGATGGGGTCGATAACGGCTATGGCATTGTCTTTTTCTAAAGTAACATACACTGTTTCTGAAAAGACCTGACAACTAATAAATAATAAGCCGGTCGCTAAAATTTTCTTCATGTTATATCCTGTGCAAAAGTAATGTTCAAGATAGCATTTTTCATTGCCTAACTGAGGCCGCTATTACAAATAAGGAAATTTTCCCGATGAGTTTACGAAACCAAATTAGTGTAAGAATTTTGTTAATTTCACTGTGCATTTTGTTCATTGGTGGGTCAATGGGGATATGGCAAGCGCGAAAAGCAGTGAGTAAAGAGGTAGATTCTTCTATTAATTTAGCTTTACAACTGATAAAAATAGGTATCGGTACAACCAAGATGCATAAAACGGATTGGATGTTTCGCTTGAGTAGTTTAGAGCAAACTCGACATTTAAAAATTCAGCTCAAAAAGCCTTCTGGTGGAATAATTAATATTACTCATCAGGCTAAACCTGATAATGAAACCCCGCCAGATTGGTTTATTAATCTTGTTATGAGCGAATACCCAACCGCAGAGTATCAAATAAAAACCTTTAATAACCATGCGCTAACATTGCTTATCCAAGCTAATCCAATGGATGAAATTGCAGAAGTATGGGATGAAAGCCTTTCTTTTTTTACTACCTTGTTACTTCTGGTTTTATTTACTTTTCTTTCTGTCCATTTGGTCTTTGATAAAACATTATCGGCTATTCATTCAATTGTTGATCATCTTAAGGGCATTGAAAAAGGGGAGTACCAAAATAAATTACCTAACTTTTCTACTCAGGAATATGGTGATATAGCAATAGCAGTCAACCATATGACTGATGTTCTTGATAGTACACAGCGACAGAACCGAGCCTTAACCCAGCATTCACTAGAAATTCAGGAAGAGGAAAGACAGCGTTTATCTCAAGAATTACATGATGAATTTGGACAATCATTAACAGCAATAAAAGTGATGGCTGTTACCGCAGCGCATGAGAAAGCAGATACCAAAAAAATCACGGGATCTATCGTTGAAATTTGCGATCATTTAATGATCGTTGTGCGCTCAATGATGAAACAGCTTCATCCTTTGATTTTAACTGAACTTGGGTTAAAAGCAACGTTGGAAGATATGGTTAATCAATGGGAAGACAGATATGCCTCAATGTCTTTTAATCTAAATTGTGATGATGCAGTGGATATGTTAGATAGAACCATTGTGATACAAATTTTCAGAGTCATTCAAGAAAGCCTGACTAATATTATCCGTCATGCTAATGCCA
>CAZZIX010000361.1:0-2748 GCA_964654345.1 uncultured Methylomarinum sp. | reverse complement strand
CTGGAAAGGGCTACAGAGGATCGAGAAAATATTTCTGGCGTGAATTTAGATGAAGAAGCTGCAAATTTGATTAAATTCCAACAATCTTATCAGGCTGCAGCCCAATCAATATCAACAGCTAGTTCTTTATTTGACTCTTTAATTGATGCCGTAAGGTAACAATAATAGAGTGCTGTTTCACAGTAACCTTAGAAAAATCAGTACGAAAGGGAGTGTTTCTGAATAGATAAGTAATAAGGCAGTCTGACGAAATAAAACTGTCTAAAGCCTTGTAAATTATTAACTATCTAGAGGAATTATTATTATCTGGCCAATTTTAAGTCTACTTTTCTTTGAAATAGTGTTTGACTGCAACAAACTAGTTAGACTGATATTATACTTGCGCGATAGCGAATAAAGAGTATCCCCTTGTTTAATTTTATATTTCTTTACCTTACTGATTCTTGGTTTGTCTGCTTTAACTAAATGTACGGTTTTAATTTTTGACTGTCCTTGAGGGGTAGTAGTAACAATCGAAGCAGATTTTATTTTTGGTTGTTCAATGGGTCTAGAAAATGAGTTTTTTTGTTCAACTAGGTCGTCTTCTTTCAGTTTTATATCAAAATTAGGAACAGAAGTTTGTTGCTCAACTTTAGGGGGAAGTGTGCTGGTTTGATCAAATGGTTTATCTGTCTGTTGAGAGGGTTCTGGTAATAAGACCTGAATAGAATAATCTTTCGGCTCTGTGTTAGTAATTTTCTTTAACTGCTTATTAGTTTTTGGAGCTTCTTGGTCGGTCAATAAAAGTGTTTGATAATCAACAGGGGCGTTATTTGTTTCTGGCGTATTCCGATCGTTCAATATTAATTTTTTATATTCAAAAGGGCTAGAGATGTTAGGCATTTCTGAAAAAGCTAGATTTAGATTGTTAGTGGTTATTTTTTTTGAAACTGGAATCAGTGACTCCCGCTTAGAAGGTTCTTTTGTTCTATAGGCGGTTGTATTGGCAAGATTTTTAGATGACTTTTTTTCGAATGTTACTCTAGATTTTGAATTGAATTTTGGGGTTTTATCAGACCTATTTGAGAGAGCTACATTAGAAAAAGTAGCTGATCTTTTTATTTTAGGGCTTTTATTTTTAATTTGATGCGTTTGAGTGGCAGTGCTTAGACTATTTTTTGACTCTTCTTCAATAAATTGCCATATAAATAAAACGCTAGCAAATAATAAAATAGCCACAAGAGCTGCTTTATTATTTGATTTTTGTTCAGGCTTTATGGATAAAATATCAGTCATTTAAGTAACTTTTATTAAAAAAGCAAGTGTTCTTTTAGGCACTATTATTCTAAATTATGCCAGTCTTATTCTTTCCAAGAAATTTGTCAGGACGATTAAACAGGCATTTTTAGAAAAGTTGGGAATAACTTTAAATATATCATATAAACTTATAATAAGTATAGGTAATTGTAATTTCCATGTTTGGTTTTTTGTTTGTATATAGGCAATATATTGTTTTTTATTGATTATTTCTAATGGATATATTCAAAGTAAAGAATCAAAGGTCTTCCCCCGATGCTGTCAAGGCAAGGTTATTTAATACAGCGGCTATCGCTTCAAGACGTTTATGTTGGCCTTGTAAATTAACTCTCGCTGCAATAAAGAGAGGATCATTATAGGTAATATTGACTTGGCCTTGCTGGTCTTCCCAAACAAGAAATTTTAGAGGCAAATCAATACCTATTCTTGGATCTGATTGCATTAATGGCGTTCCAACATTTGGATTGCCAAAGACGATAAGTATCGGAAATGATTTTTTATATCTTTCGTGTTTTCGGTTTGTGTTTTTATCACCATATTCTAATATTAAAGGGATGCGGACGGAAGGATTAGCAGAAATAGCATTTTGTAATGTTTGAACCGTGTCTTTAGTTGACAGTGAACTTTGAACTGTTATTAAACCTGACTCTTCATTATCCATTGCGCTGAATTGAGTGATCAGTTTGGTTGTTAGTTTTAAGACTAGGTCTTTTATATGGATCTTGTGACGATCAATTAAGTAACCTAATGTGTTGATAGATAATTTTATATTCCCATCATCATCTTCGAAGACTAAAAATTTTATAGGTAAGTCGAGACCGATGGTATTACTTTTTCGTAGTAGACGTTTTTCAAGGAGTTTTGGAGGTCTGGCAAATATCACTTGATTCGGCGCAAGGTCGAGATCAACACTCTCTGCAGCGGCTGAATGATTAACAATTAAAGGAATAGTAAAACCTTGTTGTTCTAGTCCAGCAGTTAATTCAGCAACAGCACTGGCAACATCGCTCTTATCTTCCAAAATAATAGTATTTATACCGTACTTAGTTGTATTATCAGTTTCAGCTAAAACTGAAAAAGAAAATAGTGCTGTGATTATAATGGTCAGGACTGGTAATAAATAGGTTCGAAAAAACACATTAATTCTCCTAAATAGGAAAGTGGGCTAAAAGCAAACTTTGAATTGTTCGCTATTTATGAAACAAAAAGTAAAGGGCACCTCTATTAATTGTGGATGAGAAAATTGAGAACCAAAATATTCAAGATCAAGGCGAAATCCGCACGTAATAGCAAGCTATTGCGAAGGGTTTCAACGCAGAGATTGGATGTTTTGGACTCAATTTTTCCATTCATCAATTAATAGGGGTGTCCTAAAGTTAAATCAATTGCTTTACTGTTCTACGATAACATCAAATAACATAAGTTCATTATTTTTAAAGGAAATTCTGAGAG
>CAZZIX010000360.1:0-2756 GCA_964654345.1 uncultured Methylomarinum sp. | reverse complement strand
GTCTGATTTGCCCTTTTTTTACAAGCTCAGGATTAAAATAATCACTGTCAACATTCAAATAAATAACAGAGATTTTTTTATCCACAACCTGCCAGCGTTGAACAAGAAATTTTCTCAGGTATTGGCTAATGACATGATGGTGATCAATAAAAGCGTCAAAAAGTTGTGCAGATGATTCAACATAACCCCCTTCATTCGGTGGTAATTCAACAATATGTAATGAATCCAAAATTTTCAATTTCGGATGAAACCTACGGATATGAACTAATGACTCATAAGCTTGTGCCGCATGATGAATGTGCATAAGACGAATGTTGCGACTACGAATTAAATAGTCGTAAAATATTTTCATCATTTTTTGCGTTAAAAAGCTTGGCAGATGAAAGATTGCTTCTACTTGATCAGTAATTCCAGAACTCCATGAATTAAACGAAGCAACATCGGTTGTAACATAAACAGCATATCGTTCTTTTGGTAATGCTTTTATTAAATCAATAGCAAATTTTTCTGCACCGCCTAATTCTAACCAATGGGTCGCAATTAAAACTGGAATACGATTTTGAGCAGGAATAGTTTCTGGGTTCAATGCAAACTCAGGTCTTATAAAATAAGGCTCCCAAGATTTTTTATGGCCAAGGTATTCGTTTTTTTTATTTAGAAAAGATATGGATATCAATTCATTGATTGCATGAACCTTACGCATTAAAAATAACTTTTGCTCAAGCGTCAGTTTATTTTTTAATCGTCTTACTAAAGAAACAGCTTGCTCAACATTTTTATCAGTAGCTACCAATGCATGAGAGAAACATAAAGCGGTATGAATACCTTGTTTTACTAAATCATATTCTTTAAAGCGACTTAAACAAATATAACCTTGCTCTTTAATTACATCCCATGTTTTAGTTTTAAGCGTTAGTAAAGAAAGCGGCTGCGTATTATCAATAGAGGATAAAGGCCAAATGACTACATTACATTTAGGGGTAGTAAGAAGCACCCAAGTCATTTCTTCCAGTACAGTGTTAGTGTTAGCAGAAGCAGGTGTCTTTTCTGAAAGATGGCTAAAACTCAGATAAAAACAATCCTTAGTACCTGACTGGTTTAACAACATTGTTTGCTGGGCAAAAAAACATTGCCAGTCTATTGGTAAATTATTATGTTGTGCTTTTTCTAGAAAACAATGAATAGATAGTGTATCAAGAGCTTTGCTTGTTTCTAGAGTTGGCATATTTATACTAAATAATAATCAAAACAATAAGGAATCACACCTCAGAGCATTTCATTTATCCGATTCGACGAAGTAATGCCATACCATAATTTAAAGGACTCAAATGCAATTCAACTAGCTCATATGAACCCTGACCAATTTCGTTAATATGATCAATAATATAACGGGGTCCCTCATGATTACCACATTGCTCAGGATAAGTGTCATGTAATAACACATAACCACCTGTGTTAAGGACGGGTTCTACTGCTTTAAAATCAGCAAGTACGCCAGGCACAGAATGGTCTCCATCAATAAAAGCAAAATCTACTCCTCCCGCATCTGCTAGTTCATCTCGAGATTTAATAATATTACTAGAACTATCACCAGGATGAAAACGTACATAATCTAAAGTCTCTGCTTTTCCTAGTCGTTCCGTAACAAACTCTAATCGTCCAGTTAGCATTTCCACATCACGCCATGGGTCTTTATGAATAGGACCAAAATCATCGAAACAATGAATAATTGCTTCTTGCCCAGGTTTTTTACCATTTTCTTGTAATGCTGATGCTATCCACTGAGTACTAATTGAACAAAAAATACCGACCTCAATAACAACTCGAGGCATAAGATTACGAATCAATCCATGCAACATTAACCCTGCTTCTGGACTTAATGAGGCAGGAAAGGTGATCGGCATTTCATATTGTTCCTTCAAACACTGTAGCCAATTGCAATTTGGGTTATTTAAATATTCTGGAAAATCCCATTGAGTGGGATGTTCACCTTGCAAAGTTGGGTAATGTTTAAGCTGGTCACGCGTTAATCGCTTAGGGTTTCCAGTCGATGAATATTTTAAACAATGCCACAATTTTTTAAGCATATCTATTAATACCTTTTTATATCAAAAGAACTAAATTATACAGGAACAGACAACCAAGTTATTTTAATGTTTTTCAAGTCAAGCTGAGAATACATCGGGTTAATAGGTCAACTTAAAACTACAGTAATGTTTTGCAGCTGGCTCTCTGGAAAGATTGAGTCTTCATCAACAGCTTTTAATTGAGTATAATCAAACTCTTTATCTGAGAATAAATTTATTATGACTCTACGCTCCAGCTATTCAATAATACTCATGGCCTGCCTCTCTTTTGGCATACTTGATATGGGGGGAGTAAATTCAGCCCATGCTACACAGATAGTAGGCACAAAAAAAATACAAGGCAAAGTAACTGATGTTATTGATGTTACTTCTTATACTTACGTTGAGGTTGATACAGGTAGTGAAAAAATTTGGGCTGCAGCACCTACAACTAAGGTAAAAATAGGTGATACAGTTTCATTTTCAACAAAAATGCCGATGGAAGATTTTTATAGTGATTCCATCAATCGTAATTTTCCGCTTATTTATTTTATCAACGGTTTTATTACTGATACTAATAAAGTCCCTTCATTAAATAACCCTTCCCCACATGCTAAAATTAATCAGGTTAGACAAACACTAAGGATTCGGAATTTAATAACATACGAAACTTAAGTTTTTTCAGGGACA
>CAZZIX010000359.1:0-2777 GCA_964654345.1 uncultured Methylomarinum sp. | reverse complement strand
CTGGCATTAATACTCTAATGACAATAAATGTTGAAGCCCAGCGGAGTAGTTGAGCTAATATCTTTGATATCATCATGATTCTTAGCGAACTGTATACATGTAACGTTTTTTTTGTTTTTGTAGGCATAAGGTTTATAGGCAATCCTATTAATGGAAGTCGTTTTTTTGAGACAGTAATTTTGTTTTAAAGATTATTTTATTTTAATTATAGTTTCAACATACAAAAAATGGAATATAGAAGATAATTAAGTAGATTTTTTATTATAGAGGCTAGGTTCTTACTTGTGTAAACTTTGTTTCATAGCCCTTTCTGCCAAAAGATTACTCTTTTAATGGTGATTATGCTGAATAAACTCTAAACTTACCGGATCATGCGCGTAAACGTCAGCTCATTGAAGTTATCGAATCTGGAGTTTCATGAAATAGCGATATGTGATGTCGTCGGGTAACGACTATTTTTACTAAAACAATTCTGTCTTAAGTAATTAATAATTTAGAAAACCTTCTTTTTCTTTCCGTTTTCTTCTTTCTTTGGATTAAGAAGTTCCGTATACTGCCGTGTATTCAGTTGTTGGCATATTTTATGCTAATTGTCACTTTGTTGATTGTGAAACTACGGGAGAGAAAGTTAGCTTTGAGCTAAAATACAGGTATTGCTAATTTCTTGCTCCTATATATATACAATGCATCCATAGCGTCTATTGACAAGGAGTTATATAACCCCCTGGACTCATTCGAAGTAGACTGTAAGACTTATTCCTTATTTTTATTAGGCATAGTAAATAATTGTGAAACTTTAACAATTATATGAAAATTTTAGTTGTATTATTCGTAACTCAATATGCCGAAGAGATTATGGAGTTGAGTTTAATTAAAAACATTTGCATAAGTAAAGGTAATAAAAATCTCCTATTATCTAATGATATACGCTTATAACTGAAAATAAACTGAATAGATAAGTTTATTTCAGGCTCAAATGTTTTTTTATAAAATTATTTATAAAGAACTATCAAACTAAAAAAAGATAGTTAAATAGTTTTGTTATATCTAAATAAGTTATTTATGTGAACAATATAAATGAATCAGATCCTCATGTACTCTTAAATAAATATAAATCATGAAATTAATAAAACCACCTCAACTTCTGAGGACATCAAAAAAAGCAGCAAGCCTTTTCGTTTTTGTTTCTACATTGTTTACTGCACAAAGTGCTTTAGCAATTGACTATAACGTTGGCCCTAATCAAACACTTTCTTCTTTAGGTCAAGTTCCTTGGTTAGATTTACAGGCAGGTGATAATGTTAACATTCACTATCGTTCAGAGCCGTATCGTACCAAAATAGGTCTGCGAGGTAGAGGAACTAAAGATAAGCCTATTCGTATTACAGGAATAAAAGGACCTAATGGTGAACTCCCTGTTCTTAGTGGAGAAAATGCAACAACTCCAGATAGTTTAGATGGTTTTTTTAGTGAGCAATGGGATGAAAACCTTGGTGCTATAATAATTAAGAGAAGCTCTAAGGATTCACTTGATTATTTACCTGGTCATATAACGATTGAAAACTTAAAACTTATTAAGTCTGCTAGTCAATATAAGTATCGGAATATGGCAGGAAATGTTGTTTCTTATAGTCGAGCTGCTGCAGGTATTTGGGCAAAACTAGTTGAAAATTTAACGGTACGAGGCTGTGAAATTACTGACAACGGCAATGGTCTGTTTGTATTGTCTAAAGGTGATGCTAGCCCTGGTGGTAATGCAGTATCAAAAAATATCTTGATTGAGTATAACCGCATCTACGAAAATGGAGAAGTAGGAAGTGATCGACAACATAATATTTATACGCAGGCAGCAGGTATTATATTTCAATATAACGAAATTGGTAAATCACGAAAAGGTTCAGCTGGTTCAGCAATAAAAGACAGGTCTTCTGGGACAGTTATTAGGTATAACAGAATTGAAGCTGGTTCAAGAGCGCTTGACCTCATAGAGCCAGAAAATGCCTATGGCTATATAACAAAAAGACCTGACTTTGGGGATGACTATGTTTATGGAAATTTAATTGTCAATAATATTACAGAAAATAAGAAGCAGGGTTATGCATGGGCTGGAACTATCGTACATTATGGTGGTGATAGTGGGCGAGGTGATATCTATCGTAATGGTGTACTACATTTTTATAATAATACCGTTGTTATTACCGCCGACCAAAAAGATTCATGGCGAGTAAGATTATTTGATTTATCAGGTAACAATCATACTGTTGAAGTAAAGAATAATATTTTTTATAGAAAAGGGACGGCAAACTTTTTTATAATGAGAGATAAAGGCGTTGCCAATATTTCAGGGCCAAACTGGATAAGTGAAGGATGGAAGCAAGGTGGGCAAGAAGGTTCATTTAGTGGAACTACCAACATATCTGACGGAGGTCTTATTGTCGGGGGTGAGCCTTCTTTTGTCGGAGGGGGAAACTATTCTTTAAAAAGTGATTCACCTGCTATTGATGCTGGGGTAGATTTATCAGGAGATGGTGTTTCTCTTAATAAAATGTATAAAAACAGCACCAGTGCTACTTTTGAAGCTCGAAGTGTAAAAGGAAGCGGAGTTGATCTAGGCGCATTTGAATTCCAGGGTACAAGTACAGCTCCAGCTCCAGCTCCAGCTCCAGCTCCAGCTCCAGCTCCAGCTCCAGCTCCAGCACCAGCACCAGCACCAGCACCAGCACCAGCTCCAGCTCCAGCTCCAGCACCAGCACCAGCACCAGCACCAGCACCAGCAC
>CAZZIX010000358.1:0-2783 GCA_964654345.1 uncultured Methylomarinum sp. | reverse complement strand
TCTCTTCTTTAATACCGGATATGCAGAAGATACTTTTCAAGCAACCGGGATTTGGCCAAAAATTGCCCAGAATGCGTGGTATTTGAATAATCCTCGTGGAATGGCCAGAGATTCACAAGGACATATTTATGTAACAGATGAAGGTACAAATAGTGTAAGGGTCTTCAATGAAGATGGTGAGTTTATTCGGAGTTGGGGGAAACTTGGCACAGGTGATGGAGAATTTAATAATCCATTTGGCATCACCGTTTCTGAGTCTGGTTTTGTTTATGTGGTTGATAAAAAGAATAACCGTATTCAGGTTTTTAGTACGGATGGTGTTTTTTTGACTAAATGGGGATCACAAGGGTTCTGGCCCAGGACAATTCAACTTCCCCCACTTTCTCGCTGTAAGTCGCTCTGGGCTCGTTTATGTAGCTGATCGATTAAATAACCGTATCCAGGTTTTTAATGGTTTCGGAAAATTTATTCAACAATGGGGAACAAAGGGAGCTGAACCGGGGCAATTATTAACCCCACAAGGTGTAGCTTTTGACTCAGAGGAAAGCCTCTATGTAACAGACTCAAATAACCACAGGGTACAGGTTTTTTCTAAAGAAGGTACATTTTTACGTAGTTTTGCCGAGCCAGAAGCTGCGAATGGACAGTTTAAAATTCTGGGTGGCATCTCTATTGATGAAAAAGATCAGGTATTCATTACTGATTTTGAGGCAGAGGAGATATTACTCTTTAGTAAAAATGGAGATTTTATTCGAAAATGGGGAGGATTCGGTTTTGTCAATGAAAAAATGAATAACCCTTGGGGAATCGTTGCGCAAAATGGACAAGTATGGGTTGCGGACAATAGCAATAATAGAATTCAAATATATGATACAAATGGAGATTACCTTATCGGTTGGCAAAGCCAGGGAAGCGCAATAGGACAATTCGTTGTCCCACATATTGCCGTCGGCCCTAATAAACTTTTATATGTAATTGACCAAGAAAACCACCGGATTCAAATTTTTGACGAAAACGGAGAAATTTTAAGTGCTTTTGGTGAAAAAGGTTCTGGCCCCGGAAACTTCAATCAACCGACTGATATTACTTTTGATACAGAAAATAGAATGTATGTAGTAGATGCAATTAATGCTCGAGTTCAAGTATTTTCATTAACGGGTGAGTTTATTTCTAGCTGGAAAACAACTTTAGATGAAACCGAAGTAAGCCGCCCCAGAGCCATTGCTATTTCTCCCATCAACAAGCAAGTCTATGTGTCCATACAAAACCACAACCGTATTCAAGTTTACACAAAAAATGGTGAGCTTTTAAGACAGTTCGGACATAAAGGTGCAGGGGATGGAGAGTTTGATTTTCCAGCTGACCTAGTCATAGATAATAATGGTCTTTTAATAGTTGCAGATTCCAGAAATGACAGAATACAAGCCTTTTCTTCAGACGATATGTTTGTTGGAAAAGTAGGTTCATTAGGGGATGGGCCACTTGAATTCAATAAACCCAAAGGACTTGATTTGACATCTGATGGATTGTTATATATTGCTGATGCAAATAATAGTCGAATACAGATTTTACGAATTACAGGTGAATTTTTTCAAAGTTTTACTGAGCCGGGATCTGCTTTAGGACAAATAAATAAACCATCCTCAATCGCACATATTGATAATAATACTTTTTATGTTGCTGAAGAAGCAAACAATCGAATACAGAAATTTGTACGCACACAAAGTAACACAGGAAACAATACGGGTAACAAACTTAATAAAGCCATTATTTTAGCAGGTGGAGGACCATCAACCGAAACCTATAGTAATTTGATTTGGGATGCAACTGAATTATTGACCAATAAAGCTGTCGACGCCTTAAATATTCAAGGCTACAGCCTGGATCAAATTAAGTTTTTAACCGCAGGCAATATAGACAGTAGCAGAAATTATGAATTAGAATCGGCAAGTTTAGCTAATCTGGAGCTTGCAATTACAGAATGGTCAGCCGATGCAGAAAATGTGGTTATCTATTTAGTAGATCATGGCGGACCAGGGAAATTTCAAGTTAATTCAGAAGAAATTTTGAATACAGATCAACTAAATAGTTGGGTTAGTCAGTTACAATCTAAAATTCCTGGTAAAACTACTGTCATTATTGAAGCTTGCAAATCAGGCAGTTTTTTAAATTCAATCAGTATATCCGGACATCCTTTTATAGCAAGTTCCAATGCTGAACAACCGGCTGTAATTAGTAATGGAGGATTAAACTCCTTTTCCTATTATTTTTGGAGTGAGATCAGTAGCGGAGGCACATTACAAACCGCATTCAAACGCGCCCGTCAAGGAATGTCTAGCCATATATTCAAAGGTAAACCACAAAGTGCCCAACTTGATTTCAATGGTGATAAAATTCTGAACCAAAGCGATTATAATGTATTAGATAATTTTTGCTTAGGTAACTGTACGACTTATGCAGCCAATCCTCCGACAGTTGAGCTTCTGACTCCACAACCCAACTCTGATAACATTGTTTTTAATAATAAAACACAGATGGATTTCTCTCTACAGGTTACTAATTTAGAATCCATTATCAGCGCCTGGGCATTAATCACCCGACCTGATTTTGATCATCCAGATAGTGATGAACCAGTTAGTGACTTACCCTTAATTGAACTTAGCTGTGATTCTCAAAGCATCTGTCGAGGCAATTATAATCAATTTAATAGACCTGGAAAATATCAGATAGACTTTTATGTTAAGGATGCAAATTTAGATCAGTCTCTTGCCAAGAAAGTTATT
>CAZZIX010000357.1:0-2805 GCA_964654345.1 uncultured Methylomarinum sp. | reverse complement strand
AGTTTTGAGCGTACATTAATTGCAGGCAATTCACTTTTTGACCAATATTATTTTGGTAGAGATCATACTAAATTATCTGAAAGTGCGGCTAGAGGGTTGAGATTGTTTAGACGTAAAGGAAATTGTGCTAATTGCCATGAGATTTCCTTTGATAATGCTCTTTTTATGGATAATCGTTTCTATAATATAGGTGTAGGATTTAATCATTTAAAACCTAAATTAAATGAGATTATTTCTTCTTTGAAGCAAGGGAAGTCAGTTAAAGCGTTAGACCTTTCCCCTGAACAACTTTCAGAATTAGGTCGGTTCAATGTAACGAATATTATTCTAGATATAGGTAAATATAAAACACCCACTCTACGAAATATTAGTTTAACTGCACCTTATATGCACGATGGAAGTATGAAAACCTTGGAAGAAGTAGTTGATTATTATGACAAGGGAGGGGATAAAAACAGGTTTATTGATCCAGCGATATACCCTTTACATTTTACCAAACAAGAAAAAATTGATTTGGTTGCATTTATGAAATCACTGACTAGTCCTCAACTTATTAAGTGATGGTGAAACAGAATATTTATAGTGTATCCCCATGCATGGAAAAGCATGGGGAAGAGTTACGCTGGATTAATATTAATTGTCACGAACACAGCGAGTACCAGAATTTACTGCACTATCAACTATTTTTCCAGGTTCACTAGTGTTTTCAGTTTGAACAAAGCCATCAGTAGTTGCCATAAACTGGCAATTTGGGTTTCTATAATTTAGAGTAATTTTTTGGTTTTTAGCATTGACTATCATTTCTGATATTTCTGCACTAGTCGGTGCGCGCCAATCCTGATAGCCAGCAAAATCAAGTGTTTCACAATGTTCGATAGCATCATTAGTTGCTGTCATTTCAGCATCATTAATTTTACAGGCATGTGAGCCATTAACCCACGTAACCCCAGAAATATTATCAATTAAAACTTCATCAATACCATTTGTTTGGGAGCTAAAGCGTGAACGTTGTTCAGCACCTAAAAGTGAAAAAGTATTATTATCAAAATCTAGTTGTAAACGGACTTTTTCATAGAGCGTATCGCCTGAAACTACCCGTGGCATAGTTAAAACACCATTGGTAAAATCTGGATCTGTTTCAGCGTTGGTTAAAACAGGTAATAAGGTTAGTGATGCAATAGAGCATGTATAAACAATTTTTTTTAAAAACATATTTTTCTTTTGAGTTGAGTTTGAGAAAGAATATCTTCTATGGATGCCCATATCAATAATTTAGTGGTAAAGCCACTTTGGCCTGACTAGGGACATTATTATGATGAAAGCTAAAAGTGTATGTGACATAAGTCACTAACGATATGAATTATTTGATTTTATTAATATTTTCTCGATTGGTAATTTCTATTATGCCGCGCTTAAGAGAAACTAAACCCTCGCGTTCAAATTCTTTTAGTAGCCGACTGATCACCTCTCTAGAGCTGGCGAGTTCTTCTGCAATAATTTGGTGTGTTGTATAAATTTCGGGTGTAATGTTTGACTGATCAAGTAGCCATTTAGCTAAACGGACATTAAGGTTGGAAAATGCAAGAGCATCAACAAGACTAATTAGGTCAGACATACGATGGGATAACAAGGAGAATATATATTGTTGCCAAAGTGGTTCTGTTTTTAGCCATTGAAGCATTTTTTTTGCTGGGATAACCAAACCTTCGGCATTTTTCTCTATCTCGGCAACTGCAGGAAAGGTTTGGGTATTTAAAATGCATGAAGCTGTCAGAATACAGCTTTCCCCTTGGTTTACATGATAGAGAGTAATAGCTCTTCCATCCTTGGCTGGACGATAAATACGAACCTGTCCCTTTTGTAAAATGATGAGCTCATGGCATGAGTCACCCGTGTTAGAAATAATTGTTCCAGTAGGTGCAGTTATTCGAGTAACATCTGATTGACTTAATAAAAAATCAAAGGGTGCTTGATAGTTGTTCATTACAGAATTCTATCATCTTTAACTGGCTTAGTATGAAATGTTGCGCTGCCGTCTTTTTGGCAACCCAACATATTTTTCTAAAGATGTTAGGTTAACGATAGAGCTGTTAGCCCAACTTACCCATTCTTTACTTCACTTTCAATCATACCCGATATCACAACCAATTCCAGAAAAATAATATGCCTAATGTTGCTAACACTGCAGCAATTATTCGTAAAAAATCTTTAATTGGATCATCGTCAAATTTTTTATTTAACCGCCAAGTTATTACTATAACAAGTAATATTACACTGATATATATAGTTGCGGGTGTCATAAAATACTTCATAGTTATAATTTTCTTTGGAGTTATTTTGATTATTACAGATACCACACTTGGTGGGTCTACGCGAGTTTTTAGCTATTCTATCATTCGCTAGTTCGGTTAGGAGTTATTAATCAGTTTATAGGGTAGAGCAGCAATAGTGTATTTCAGCAACACTATTTAATGAGAGAGAAATTATTATTTGTATGATGTCGGATAATATTGCTGTTCTCTCAACTTGCCTTACGTATTGGTCTTGCTAATTTTAGAATCCCAAATAATATAGCAGTCAACGAAATCAAATGTAATTGTTGATTTATTACTGTCACGCGTTAAAGGTATTCTTGCTCCACATTTTTGACACCGGTATCTAAGTATTATTCCAACAATAATAAGTTGCAGATGAACCAACAGTAAGAATAAATAATAAAAAACCGGATATTGGATAATGCTCAAAAATTTCATATTGTATAAAAATAGCCCATGCGCCAAAAAGGACAAATATGGTTAAAAATGT